>JAVWBH010000144.1:0-7648 GCA_036649595.1 Bacteroidales bacterium | reverse complement strand
GCACCTTATATTAAAAAAGATTATTCGAAATAAAATGGCCGGGTATATCAATCAAAGATTCTATTTCTGATATCTTGTTTGATAGAGACTGGCCAAATAGCGGAGGCGGCAAGAATGCTGTTTCTGTCAGAAATTAGAAAAGTTATTTTTTACTTATCAGATATGAGAGCCCGGCATTGTGTCGGGCTTTTTTTGTTTGTCCGGTAGGTATAGTAATGCCGGAATACATATTTAAAGACTCCTTATTTATTAAAAATCAAGCTGTAAGAAATGTGTTTTGAATAATACTACTAATAAAACAAACAATAATTACAATCCGAAATCAATTTTGGGCGCTATTTAAACAGGTATGAATGATCCTCTATGATTAGTTTGGGATATTTGTTTCTGTCGAATGAATCCTTTTATTCTTTCGTGGAAAGAGTCTTTTTATTCGACTTTGTTACGTTAATCTCAAATCATTCTTTTTAGTTTAATACGTGTAATTATGAAAAAAATCTACCTGCTCCTTCCATCATTCTTTTTAGGAGTAACAACCATGAATGCGCAGAATTTTACAAAATTCGATGCTGTCGATGACCAGGGTGTTAAAGCCCTGACCGGGTTAAGTCATCGCACCGGAAAGGCTCGTATTACCTTGCTGGTACCCGAAAATTTTAATGTAGGTAATGTGACGGTTGCTGCCGAAGTTGATTCTGACGCTTCTTTTACAACAATACCGACAGACTTTACGACACCGCAAACCGTAACGATAACCAAAGAAAGCGCCTTACAACCTAAAACCTGGACCATCACATTTAAAAAAATAAAGCCGGCAACCTTACCTTTTACTTTGAATTTTAATGAAGGATTCACCACAGACCAATGGAACGCGGAAACAAGCGTGGGATGGGGTGGTGCTGAAATTGATGATAGTGCCGTAAATGCAAAGCAAATCCGATTTGGTACGGCTCCCACTGCTTTCGCGATCGCTTTTAATGAAACTCCGCATGAGTTGATATATGATTTGAATGTAGTAGGACAAAATCCATTTAATGGCGTTTTAAGAGTTTCTGCAAAAAGTGCAACCGGAGAATGGGGCATTCTGACAGAATATACTTCTGCTAATCCGATGGCCAGTTCTGTTGCCGAAAGTTATGCACATCCTCTGGCTTCTGATATTCGCTTTGTGAAATGGGAATATATAACCAGAGATGCCTCTCAGAATGTACACTTGAATAATATTGAAGTAATGCGAAATGATGGTACGGCGATTACTGGAATCCAAACTCCGGGTCCGGTTTTCTCGGTTAACGGAAATCAATTGCTAATCTCTGATCCGGAAGAAGTTTTATCAGTATCACTTTTTAATTTACAAGGACAAAAAATATACCAGAAACAAGCCCCGCTTGCAACAGAAATACTGACCGGCTGTAATAACGGAATATGCGTATTAAGTGCAATTCTAAAAAATGGGCAATCATTAAAACAACAACTAATCATCAATTAATTTAATCACTATTTATGCGAAACAATCAAAACATCCTCAGGGCGGGGATGATAAAGTTACGAAGTGTAACCTTGAATAGGGTACCGCTATTTAATCATAGTATCGTTTTTATTTTAAGTGTGTTTTTATCACTTTCATCTATTTATCCGGTAAATGCTCAGTCTGTTAACCGTAAGATTTCGGGGGTGGTGAAAGATGAAGCCGGTGAACCTGTAATTGGGGCTAGTATCTTGAATAAAGAAGCCGGGACGGGTACCATTACAGATATTGACGGTAACTTTTCGTTACAGGCAAAAGATGGTAATACACTGGTAATCTCTTATATCGGGATGCAGTCGGAGTCAATTAAACTGAAAGGACAGCGAAAACTGGATATCACGATGAAAGCATCTGCAATTCAGCTTGAAGAAGTAGTTGCGATCGGTTATAACAGTGTGCAACGTAAAGACCTGACGGGTTCTGTTGTTTCTGTGAAAGCCGATGATTTGTCAAAAGTGCCGACTTCGGATGTATCGCAGGCCTTAGCCGGACGTGTTGCCGGAGTAATGGTTACACGTAATGACGGCGAGCCGGGTTCTTCGATTTCTATCCGCGTACGCGGCGGGATCTCAATTACCCAGAGTAATGAGCCTCTTTATATTATTGACGGATTTCCAAGTGAAGATGGTATGGGGTCTCTCGATCCTGCCGATATTGAGAGTATCGATGTGTTGAAAGATGCTTCTTCTACCGCGATATATGGTTCGCGCGGTGCTAACGGTGTTATCGTGATTACCACTAAATCGGGTAATAAGAACGGACAGAATTTCTCTATCGCATATGATACCTATGTCGGAGTCTCGAAATTGGCTAAGAAACTGGAGGTTCTTTCTCCGATGGAATATGCTTACCTGGATTACGAGCGCAGAGGTTTTTCAAATGAAGATGTGGATGCCGGCAATGTTTCTTCTTATGCCGATATATATGGGAACTTCAATGATATTTACTCTATTTATGGCAATCGTCCGGGTGTAGACTGGCAGGAAGAGTGTCTGGGAGGAGTAAAGTTTACTCAGAATCACCGTATCAGTGTTGCCGGTAACAGCGACAAGATGAAATACAACATGTCATATGCTTTCTTTGATGACGAAGGGTTGATGAAGGCCAGCGGCAGTCAGAAGCATAATATCAAATTGAAGGTCGATCACAAACCGTCTGATAAATGGACTGTTTCAGGAGCTCTTAATTTTGATAATACGGCGGTACACGGTATGGGTACTTCAGGCGAATCAATGGGTTTTAATAAGATGGGGTCTATCCTTACTTATCGCCCTACGGTTGGTTTGTTGGGTGACGACACGATGTTGATCGAAGGAAATGATCCTCTTTTTGATGAAGAAGATAAGAATGCGATGCAGAGTCCGTTGGTGTCAGCATTGGCAGAACACCGTCGCAAAGAGTATCGTACGGTAACGGCAAACGGAAGTATTACTTATCAGATTATGAAAGGACTTTCTTTCAGAAATTCTACGGGTATCCGTTATGGAAGCCGTCGTGATGAGGCCTTTTTTAAAGCAAAATCACAAACGGCAAAACGCTCAAGTATTAAGGGGTCTCTGAAAAATACAGAAAACGGAAGCGTGCAGACTTCAAACGTATTGACTTATTCCGGGCGAGTGAAAAAACACCGTTATACGGTTCTTGCCGGTCAGGAATATGTAAGTCGTTGGGTACGTTGGTTTGAAGCCAGTGCATCAAACTTTCCGAACGATGAGGTTGGTCTGAATGATATGTCATTGGGAGCTACTCCCGGTACGCCGCGTTCATCAAGTAATAATGATGACCAGATGCTTTCATTTTTCTCTCGTGTAAATTATAGCTATGGCGACCTTTACCTGCTTTCTGCTTCGGTTCGTGCCGATGGATCTTCTAAGTTTGGAAGAAATCATAAATGGGGCTACTTCCCGTCTGTTTCGGGTGCCTGGCGTATCAGCGAAGAAGATATAATCAAAGATCTGGATATTTTCTCCGATTTGAAACTGCGTGCCGGATATGGTTGGGCCGGTAATAACCGTATTGGTAGTTATGGTTCATTAGCAATTATGGGATCTGTAACTTATCCGGATGGCCCCGGTAGTTTAATCGGGTATGTTTCTTCTCAGATTCCAAATGAAAATTTGAAATGGGAAGCAAATAAAACATTCAATATCGGTTTGGATATGGGATTCTTTAATCAGCGTCTGACGATTACTCCTGAATTTTACCTGAACAGAAGTTCTGACTTATTGCTTCAGGCTAAGTTACCTGAATCATCCGGCCATACGTCTATGTTACGTAATATCGGAGAAACACAGAATATGGGTGTCGACCTGGCTATTAGTTCGGTAAATATTCAGAAGAAAAGTTTTTCATGGACTACGAACTTTAATTTATCACATAATAAGAATAAAGTTCTTGGTCTTGCCGGTGAAGATAGCTTCCTGGAGCAGGCTCGCTTTGGATATGAGCAAAATAATTATCTTGTTCAGGTTGGAAAACCTCTGGGATTGATTTATGGATATAAAACAGTTGGGTTATATCAGGTTGACGATTTTAACTATGATTCTGCTACCGGAAAATATACCTTGAAAGAAGGTGTGCCGGGAAGAGCGAATACAGATGTTCAGCCGGGATATTGGAAGTTTGCGAATGTAGATGACAGTGATAATATTGTAAACGACCGGGATTTGGGTGTAATTGGTGATGCAAATCCGATTCTTTATGGTGGTATGAATAATATCATTACATACAAAGGGTTTGATTTGAATATCTTTATCAACTTCAGTTTAGGTGGAGATGTGCTAAATGCTACGAAACTCGCAAATACCCTGACCGGTAGAAAATCGTATACGACACTGGATATTTCTAATTCGTCTAACCGCTGGATTACAGTGGGTACAGATGGAAAACAGATTACAGATCCTGCTGTACTGAACCGTATAAACGGGGGTAAAAAAGTTGCGACATGGAGAGATATGGAAGAGGGTGATAAATTTATTCACTCTTGGGCGGTAGAAGATGCATCATTCTTGCGTATCAATAATATTTCTCTGGGATATACATTCTCTCGTAAATTATTGAAGAAAACTCCGATTAAAAGCCTCCGTTTGTATATGACAGGTAATAACCTTTACACATTTACAAAATATTCAGGGTTTGATCCGGAAGTATCAACAATGGGTAACGGTATTACAAGAGGTGTCGATTGGGGTGCATATCCGCGAAGCCGCTCGTTTGTAGTAGGTGGTACAATTTCATTCTAATCTCAAATAAAAAATCTAAAATGAAGAAATTTATATATTTAATTACTGCTTGTATCGGTTTTACTTCCTGTACAGATCTTCTGACAGAGGATCCGGAATCATATTATGATTCGAAGCAATTCTTTACATCTGTAGAAAATGCAGAAATGGCTGTTATAGGTGTTTATGATGTTCTTGCAAACCTGAATCATTATGGTCAGATTGAGATGGCAATGCCAACTTCTGACGATATCTATTATATCTCAGGTGTGAATACAGATAATTCGCGCAGGGATATCAGCCATTATATGACCTCTACCCATAATACCTGGATTAATTCAAGCTGGGGTTTTAAATACAAAGGGATTGACCGTGCAAATTTTGCTCTGGACGGTATTCGGGGGATGACCGAATATACAACCGGGAATGAAACATTATTGCGATATGAAGGTGAAATATGTTTTCTAAGAGCGTTTCTTGCTTTCGATCTTGTAAAATACTGGGGTGATGTGCCTTTTAAAACAGAATTTACCACAGCTGCAGAAAATGCTTATCAACCTCGCTCTAACCGCGATGTAATTTATGATCAGATTTTAGCCGATTTAGATCTGGCTGCAGGTCAGCTCCCTTGGGCAACGGCAGCTTCATCTCCTGAACGGATCACGCAAGGTGCGGTTCGGGGTTTGAAAATGAGAGTGTTGCTTCATAAAGCGGGGTACAGTTTGAAAATGGACGGTTCCGTATCCAGACCAAGTGAAGAAGAACGTCAGAAATGTTTTCAAGCGGTTATCTCAGAATGGAATGCGATCCAACAAAATGGTCATCATGGATTTGCTGTAAATGGCTACGAGTCACTTTGGCAAGGATATTCGGCTGATATCAATGAGAATAAAGAAACGTTGTGGGAAATAGCGTTTTATACATCTGACGGCGGCCCGAACGATGCCGGCGCATGGGGTACGTATATCGGGCCTCTGACTGATGCCAATAGTAAATACGGCCGTGCAAATGCCTTCTTCTTCGCTTTACCGATGTGGAAGCGTTTCTATGATGATCAGGATAACCGGCGTGACGTAAATATCTGTCAATATATGATTAATGCGAAAGATGAGAAAGTTTATCTGAAAAAGAAACCGGATACGCCGCAGAATCAATATTGGTTTCCCGGAAAATGGCGTCGCGAATGGATGGTCGGAACACCGAAAGACCCCAATAATACCGATGTCGATCTAGTGATTCTTCGTTACGCAGATCTTGTGCTGATGGCAGCAGAAGCTCTGAATGAAACGAACCGTACGGCCGAAGCCGTAGAATTGCTGAACTTGGTCAGAAATCGTGCCGGAATAGCTCCGCTGGAAGTTGATTTTAGTAATTACGCTGCTATCTATAAGGCTCCGAAAGTATTGGATCTCGATTTTATTGATGATGCAACGATTACAGGAAAATTCAGAACAGCCCTTTATTGGGAGCGCGGATTCGAACTTTGTTATGAAGGATCGCGTAAATTTGATCTGATCCGTTGGGGTATTTTAAAACAATCAATTGACAATATCTATTCAGCACATCAGGCTGATCCTCTTTATAAATTTGTCGGTTTAAACCATTATCCGGCAAGTAAAAATTTTGTATCCGGAAAACATGAGTTATTCCCGATTCCATTGATTGAAATCCAACGGAATCATAAATTAAACGGACTCAATAATCCACTTTATTAATCGCCTCTAATTTAGTTAATCGAAAAGGACCGAAGTCGGAGGAAGTCAGATCATACGTATTGCGACTTTCTCCGATTTTTATCCAATAGAGGGTTAAATACATTATATAAAAAATGAAGAATAATTTATCACAGATTTTGTTAGCCGGAGGTTTGGCACTATTGTCTGTTTCGGATGTGGCTGCCCAGATCTATTCTTTTGAGGATAATCAGATTCCCCAAGGTTGGCATATCTCGGGTGGTACTCTTGAGACCTCGGCATTACGCCATAAACTAGGGAAACAGTCTCTGCGTATTCAATGGTCAGGAAACAGTCTTCTCTCACTGGAAACTCCTGCCGGCATAAAAGAAGCTTGTAAGTCCCGATCAGGCGGCCTGGCTACATGGGTTTATAACGAGACTCCGACAGATGCCCCGATGGTATTTTTGTTTCAAGACGAAAAGGGAACTACACTTTGTGAGTTGTCTTTTAATCTGAATTTCAAAGGATGGCGTTGTATCTGGTCAAAATTCAGAGAAGACATGAAATTGCCGGCCGGGAAAATGATTTCTGCGGTAAAAGTGAAACTGCCGGATGCCGGAAAACAGAGTACGATTTATCTGGATTACCTGGAGTTTTCAAAAAATGTATCCTGGCAAAAAATGTCTGATTTGCAATATTCTGTTAATCAAAGAGATTTTAGCCTGATTCATAATTTTATCGGATATCGTAATATGAATCCGGATTTGACCGGAATAGAATTGTCTGACGACAAACAGAAAGGTATTTCTGCTATTTCTGATCGGTTGACTAATTGGTATTTAGGTGAAGACTGTGAGACGGCCGCGTCTTTTTATCAGACTCGCCAGAAAGCGGAAAAAGCGTTTATTCAGAAGGGTATCAAAAGCGGCTCAAAAATAAAAATCCAATATAACGCGGACGGGACACCCGCAGGCGACGGTTTATATCCGTTATATGCTCCTTCTAAAATAGACGGTACTCCGGTGCAATCTTTTATGAACATCAACCGGAATATATTGTTGCCGTTAGCCCTTGACTATCGAAAAAATAATTCGAAAGAAAGCTTAGATAAAGCAATTTATATCTATGATTGGTTTTATGATCAAGGCTGGGCGGATGGTAGCGGAATGGGAACATTATGCTTTGAGAAGTTGCGTAGTGCAGGGTATTTCCATTCTTTCTTC
>JAVWBH010000143.1:0-7662 GCA_036649595.1 Bacteroidales bacterium | reverse complement strand
CAATGGGTGTTTCTTTTAAGTATTCTATGAACTCAGCACATGCATTAGAGGCTATTGCCGGTTATAACATCTCTGAAAACGGACCCTCTTTTAAATTCATGTATGAGTATCATGTAACTCTTGTTGATGCATTGCGTATGTATATGGGTGGTGGTCTTCATATGGGTGGATACCATATGCACAAACATTATGATGGTGATTTTGCATTTGGTGTTGTTCCGACTATCGGATTGGAATACGGCTTCAAAGGAGCTCCTGTAGTTTTTGCTTTCGGATATGAACCGGCTATTAACTTTACTACTTGTAATACATGGAATGATGTAGCATTTAAAGTTCGCTTTAAATTCTAATTCCGCAATTGTTTTGAAAAGTCCTGATTATTTATTTTACATATGAAATCGCCATGGCTCACCTAAAGTTTATATACCCGGCAAAAGGGATATAAATGGCGTATTTGAGTTTGATGTAGAAAATTAAAAGATATACAAATGAAATTAACAGATGTCTGGTTTACCGCTTTGTCGGAAGCTGAAAATGGAAGAATGGTGTTTATTAGTGGTCGCGACCATATCATGGATTTTATTAAATCCGGCAAGTTTAAAGAGCGGGCTGAGATTTATTGGAAATATGAAGGCGATTCAAAAGGAATGCCGGACGACCAGACAGCCAAATTGATGGAAGAGGTGCAGACAGCATTGCAAAAAGCAATGGAGAAAGATAAACTAGCTATTCTGACAGGCGTATATACCGGAGATAATGAACGTACCTGGGTATTTATTACCCGCAATGTTCCTGCTTTCGGAGATATGCTGAATCAGGCATTGGCTGATTTTGAGCTGTTACCTATTACTATTTATACAGAGAAAGATCCTGATAATGAAGAATATCTTGATATGTATCAAATGAAACAAGGAGCGGTAGAATAAAAAATTTACTTTTCAAAACAAAATGAAGTATCCGTTTGTTTATAACTATAAAAATCAAGAGTTATGAACAAACGGATACTTTTTTTTACCTTTTTCGCCTTTCTCTTTGGGGGTATATTTTCGCAGAATTTATGGTATGAAGTAAAATCGGGAGTGATCCATTCTAAAGTGAATGCCGGTGGTATTATTTTGCAACAAAAAGAAATTTTTGATGAATGGGGTAACCAGATCGTAATCGAGTCTGTGATGGGATTGGAGGAGCATGCCGTAACTACAAAAACAATATATGGCGATAAATTTATGACGATGATAAAGGTTGAAAAAGGCGAAGCAATTCGCTATCCGAGAGTTCGGCCGCGTATTAACTGGCTACAGCTTGATGACCTTACAGAAAAAGCTTATAATGTTCGCTATTTGGGCCGTGTAAAACTAAAAGAATATAATTGCGATTTATATAAATATACCATAAAAGATAACGGCCGGGATCAAGAGGTAATGAACTGGGTTTATAAAGGAGTTCCGATTCAATATAAAACAGTTAACAACGGAATAACAATGGAGCAGGAGTTTATTTCTTTTGAAGAAAATCCCCGATTAGATAAAAATATATTTGATATTCCGGATAATATAGAAATTAAAGAGCAGACCAATTTATAGCTTTCGTCTTTAACCTAACCTTTAACTATTTCAAAACAGAAGAGGCGCAATCTGATTGCGCCTCTTCTGTTATTATCTGAACGGTTATTTAATTAGTTGCCTCTTCGGGAATAAAAGCACAGAATACAGGACGTTGGCGCAATACCCCGCGATCAAATCCATAGATATAATTCCTGATCTGATAAAAACGCGTTTCCGGAGTTATTTCACCTTGGCATACGATATAATGATCCGGTAAAGAAAAGATTGAATGCAATTCTTTCGCCGGCTCTTTCCCTAGTGGTAAGCCGGCTTCAATCCATGCTTTTGATATATCAAACAGATGATCCGGATGATATTCTTTGCAATATTCATAAAATAGGAGGCCTCTGCGCTCCATGCTTAACGGTTGTAACAAGAGGTCTTTTTTATTCATGTAATCCATGAATTGTTCCAGAAAATCAATACGGTCGAGCATTAATTTACGAAAAGGCTTTTGCCATGCCGATGAATTGTAATACATATCCAGCAGGCGAGAAAGAAGACGCGACTTCAGCAGGTCGGCCGCACTCATACTATCAGACTGTAGGATTTCGTAAGGAGGAAAAGGAGCATATAGTAATCCTGACTCAGCCGCTTCACGCCTCATACGTGTCCCGGGTAATAATTTTAATAGCTCCAATTGAACCTCCGAAGCATCATAGGATGCTAATAAATGAATATCCTCAATCATCATCGGATAAGTATATCCCGGTAATCCGGCTATCAGGTCAGCATGGGTTTCCATATTTTTTAAGTTGCACAAGAAACGAAGGCCGTCGAGCGAATCCTCCAAACTACCTAATCGCCGGCTTTTTGTCAGCACATCTTGTCTTAAACTTTGGATGCCGGCTTCAAGATGAAGAAGTCCGTTAGGAATACTTGTTAGTTTTTCTCTTATTTCTTCGCTCAGCATTGCCGGATGTACTTCCAGGTGGAAGGTTAGTTTTCCGGCAAATTCTACAAATAGATCCAGCATTTCCATCGCCCTTTTGCTTTGTCCGTTGAATGTCCGATCCAGAAGCCGAATGCTTTTAATACCCATTTCATAGTACGTATGTAATCTTTCACGAACCTGTTGCATCGTTAGAGATCGCACCGGTTTATCGGCTCCGCTCACACAAAAAGCACATGTATTAAAACATCCCCGGGCTGTTTCAAACTGAACAAAAGCTTTGTCTCTGCAAAAAAACGAGCTCGATTCGGGAGCATTTAATGCGGCAAAATTCATTACTTTAGCATTTCCGCCATCCTGATAATGATCCGTTTCATCAATAAAACAAACCCCTGTAACTTCGTTCCATCGTTTACGGTCTTTGCTTATTTGCAGCCACTGGGGGAGGCCCTCTTCTCCTTCACCTCTGAATACCATATCTATAAATGGATATTGGCGCAGATATTGCTCGTTTTCGCCCAAAAATTCAGGGCCGCCTAAGGCTATTGTACAGTCAGGAAGTAATACTTTAACACGTGACAAAATAGCAAGAAGGTGTTCATGTGTAAAGAGCCATGCTGTAGCGCAAATAAGATCCGGTTTTTTTAAGACAACTTCATTTACAATAGTTCCTACGTTAATATTAATTGTCGTACGTACAACATCCCAGTTAAACTGATCAAGGTTTTGGCATTGGGCATGAATGGCAGGAAGAGCCAGGGATGAATGAGAATATGAAGAGTTTAGGTCAAGCCAGAGAATTTGCATTGTTTTTAATCTTAGTAATGAACTGCAAAATTATATCGGAAAAACGGATTTTAGGGTATGATAATGTAATTATATTCAATTAGAAGGATTGAAGCCTTAACTCAAATATTTATCTTTGATAAGATAATTTTAAAAATATATATCTATGAGGGGATTTTACCGTACAACTTTCATTTTTCTATGTTCGGCTATTTATCCGGCGGGAATGCTCGCATCTGTCCCCGCCGGTTATTATTATCAGGCCGAAGGAAAGAAACAGAAAGAACTAAAAACAGCATTGCATCAAATTATATCGAATGCCCAAATGCTATTTTATGGATCTGGTGAAGGAAAAACCTGGCAAGGCTTTTTTCAGACAGATCAGCTTGAAGATGGAAGTGTATTTGATCGCTACTCGAATGAGAAACGTTTTTTTAATGCATTTAATGGAGTTGAAGGAATGCATATAGAGCATAGCTTTCCAAAAAGCTGGTGGGGTGCGTATGAAAATAATGCTTATCGCGATTTGTATCATCTTTATCCTGCCGACGGCCTGACAAATACAACTAAAGGTAATTTACCGTTGGGAGAGGTGCTCTTGCCGGCAAATTTCGATAATCAGGTTAGTAAGATTGGAAAGAACGGGTTTGGGTCGGTTTATGTGGGTTCTTGCTTTGAACCGGCAGATGCTTATAAAGGTGATTTTGCCCGATCTTATCTGTATATGGCAACAGCTTATGAGAATTTTTCTGATTATTGGAATTCACCCATGCTTCAGAATAATACATATCCTGTTTGGAATTCATGGGCAATAGAATTGCTCCTTAAATGGCATCGCCAGGATCCGGTAAGTGATTTGGAACTAAAACGGCAGGAGAAAATATTTGCAATTCAAGGAAACCGCAATCCTTTTATCGATTATCCGGATTTAGCCGAGCACATTTGGGGTAAAGACACGTTGAATAATTACCGGTTTCCAGAAGAGACTGCACCTTTTTTGATTACACCTTCTCGTTGGTCAAGTTGTGATGCGGGTGTTGTTTTGCTCCATAATCAAAAGGTAATACCCTTTTTTATTGAGGCGCGAAATATGACAACTCCTATAACGCTGGCATTAAAACAGAGTAATTCGTCATTCACCCTTTCTGATAAAGAAATATCGCCAACACAATCGATGACCGGATTTACGGTTTATCTCGATTTTAAAGCAGATAAACCGGGGTACATTAACGATACAATTCTGTTATCCTCTCCGGATTTTGCCGCGCCACTTCAGGTTCCGGTTAACGCCCTTGTCGCAACCGATTTTATGCTGTCGGGCAGTACGAATATTACAGCTACCTCTGCCTGTCTTAATTGGATTGATGTTCCGGGGATTGATCATTATTTGTTAGATGTGTATCAGGGAAATCTTTCTGCCGGAGATCTTCTTATATCTAAATATATTGAAGGATCCGGATGGAATAAAGCTATCGAAATTTATAATGGAACAGGCGCTGAGGTTGATCTTTCGAATTACAGCTTAAAAAAACAGAGTAACGGAGCCGGTCGTTTTGAGTCGGAATATACGCTAAAGGGGCTGCTGAAGGCAGGAGAGGTATGTTTGATTACAAGTGTAAACGCTTCGGACGAATTAAAGGATCGGGCGACTTTTATTTTATCTCAAGAATCAGGTGTCGTTGCTTTTAATGGAAATGATGCAGTGGGATTATATCGGAATGGCATAATGATTGACCTTGTAGGCGAAAAAGATATTCCGAACATGTGGGGCGAAAATTGTACGTTATTACGGAATGCATTCGTAACACATCCATCCGTTCTTTTTAGCAGAACAGAATGGGTAGAAAAGCCTTGTGATTATTATGTCGGAATCGGACAACATCAGGCCCATTTCGATGGATCGTCTGCCTACATCCTGCAAAATAAAAATGTTGGCACCACTTCCGAATATTCTATAACGGGATTACTGCCTCATAATAAATACACATACAGGGTAACTGCGGTATATAATGACGGAACACAAGAAAAGAGCGTGAATTCCATGCAACTGTTTACATCCGTTTTGACACCACCCGAAGCATTAGAGGCGACCGATGTGACAACCGAAAGTTTTATTGCCAATTGGGATGAGGTGCCAGACGCTACGGGATACCTTTTAGATGTATTTACATTAAATGGTTCGGGACCGACAACCGAGGTAGAAGAATTTAATGAAATTAAAGATGGTAAGCCATTACCGTCAGGATGGCAAGGTACGGCTTCAGTGTCATACTCGTCAGAGGGCAGCTCCGGGATGAGCCCTAATTCTATCGGATTGAAAGGGAATGAATGGCTTCAGACAAAAGAATACCTGCCCTTTGTGAAAGAATTGGCTTTTATGTATCGGTATCCGTCGCGAGGAACAGGTTCTTATTTTATCTTAGATGGCCTGGCTGGCGACGAATGGCTGAATATTGATACATTTGTTTATCAAAATACATCTAAACAATATCCCAAATATTCGTTTGATAAACCATATAAGGCATTTCGTTTTAAGTATGCATATAAATCTGGATCGACAAATCTGGCACTTGATGATATTTCTGTTACATATGGATCAGCGGATACGGTATTTTTACTAAAAGCATATCCCGTAAATGATATTGCCTATACGGTGTCCGGATTACAGCCGTTAACTACTTATTATTATCAATTGCGGTCGGCAGTCGGAAGCAGTTATTCTGATCCTTCGAAAGTGATCGCCGTAAAAACAACTTCGGATGTGTCTGTTTCGGTGGTAGATAAAACTCGAATAAAGGCCTTTCCAGATGGTTCTGCAATTATTTTGGAGGGGCTGGCAGTAGAGGATCTGGTTACTATGTATAATATAACCGGCACAATCCTTTATCAAGCGAAATCTATAACTAACCGGATGTCTATTCCATGTTCTGCAAGCGGCATATTCCTGATCAGAGTTAGTTCTGAAGGGCATATTGCAAATTTGGCCGTAGTTAAGAAATGAGATTGCAAATAGATATAGATAGTCGTATTTTGTGTAAATAGTATGAATAAAAAAATATATTCGATATACCTGTTAATACTAGGTATAGTTCCCTTATTGTCATCTTTATTGGTTTTCTTCTTTTCTCCTCCGAATCTGTCAAATGTATATGGATTAATATGGATCATTTGTTTCCAGTGTATCATGTCTTTATTTCCAATTTTAAATATTATCCGGAGGATGACCGATAAGCGTTTTAAAGATGATGTCGTATTTTCGTTCTTAAGTGCTGCGGTAGCATCGCCTCTAATTACTTATCTTATTTTATCGGGCATTGATGGAAACAACGATGCTGCCCTGAAATATATCGGTTGTTATACTCTAAATCAGGTTGTATTCAATTTTATTTTCAATATGAAGTCATATAAATTATGGTTTAGAAATTGATATTCTGAAAACAGAATGTATTAAAAATTCGTCAATAACAGATCAATAAATGTTGCAGTGGAAGGCTTTAATGCTAAATTAAAAGCATTCCACTGCAGGTCTTCGTAGTGTCAGTAACCTTACTTTATGCATGTATAGAGTAGCTAATATTTATGCTAGGCGAGAAGTTGTAGTTCTTTTTTGATTCAGATGTAATTGACCCCGTTTCTCCTCTAAACTGCTGACTTGGACACCAAACCCTTCCATCTTCGGTTTTTAGAATAATTTTTCATCTACTTTAGCCCAAAGTTGTCCTCTTTAAATAAGCTCAGTAGATATTAGGTATGAGTCTGTTTTAGTTCTTCAATTCCAGATTCTAAATATCTCTCAAAAGTATTTGAAACCACATCCTCATTCAATATATCGACTCGGGTCTTATAATAATCTACGAAATCACTTTCGGATATAAATGAACACTCAAATCTTATTGATCGATTAGTGTTATAATAATTCTGGATATACTCTTTGGTAATATTTGACTCTCCTTTTTCAATAGCCTTCCATGTACAATCACTCAAAAGGATGTGGGTAGCATCATCCAGTTCCCCATTTGCATATGCGCCAAGATAACCAAACAATTGATTAAATGAAAATTTATCACCTCTAACTAATGGATCAATAAAAACTTCCGCTCCCCCTAAAATATTCTTTCCATCATTCGGCAATGATATCGTGAATTTTTTCAGATGACTTGTATTTAGTTGTAAATTTTTTCCATCCCACTGTTCTAAATGTTCCAAAGAATTCCCCTGCGTTGCATCTATAAAATCATCATATGTTATTAAATTAATATTATAACCGTCCTGTTGAAGTTTTTGTATCTGTTCCATTTTCTTTGGTCCGGGATCGCTACCTACTAATACGAACTTTATTCTTTTGGTAATAGATTTGTCAACATCAGCACCCATACTTTT
>JAVWBH010000142.1:0-7676 GCA_036649595.1 Bacteroidales bacterium | reverse complement strand
CAATTCTGCCATCGATTTATCTTTGTATAAGACATAGTCTTCTTCTTCGCAATCTTCCAATGAGCTGTACGGGCTGTGGGGAGGATTGATACTCATCACAATGAAGAACGGCTTTTTGGTGTCGCGTTGTCCGCGGCTGTTTTCAAGATACGACAACACTTCATCTGTTTCATGCTTAGGAGACCATTCGCGGATTTCGTGGCGTTTACCTTCATTATCCCAGTAATGAGGTTGTTTGTGCTGGTCGAAGGTTCCGTATGAATACCAATAATCAAAACCGTGACGTCTTTCAGGCGGTGTATAGGCATCCCATACCGGGCGGATATCACTTACGTAAGTGCCCGGGTTCTGAGGGTTGTTCGGAGTCGGGAAATCCGTATGCAGTTTTCCGAAATAAGCACAATTATAGCCGGCAGCACTGTAAACATCGCCAATGCAGGTAATATCTTCTTTCAGGGAGCTGTTTGGGCGTTCTTCCATACAGTTTAGTGTCACGCCGTTGCGTTCCGGGTACATTCCTGAAAGGAGCATGCCTCGGTGCGGACTGCTTAACGGACAGTTACTTACCGCAGACGACAAGACGAAAGACTCTTTCGCCAATGCATTCAGGTTGGGAGTAATAGTCGGGTCCGGACGGAAGTTTACATGTTCGCGAAAACCTTCTTCTCCCCAAAAGCTTAATGCACAGTTACGAAACTGATCCGGGAAGATGTAAATTACATTGGGTTGCTGAGCTACCTCTTTTTGCCCTTGACAAGCGGTAAATAGTCCGCCTGCCAAAGGTAAAATTGCATATTTTAGATAATTTCTTTCCATATTCTTATTTATTCAGAACAATCTCCTTGCCAAGCCCGTGTTGACATTCGGTAGATAGTATGGTTTGTTTTCCTTTATGAGTTATTGTCCATTCATCGGTATTTCCGGCGGCAGACCATGTTCCGTTCAACGTAATCGTCAGTGTTGACTTTCCGGATGGATTATTGATCCAGTTGCGGGAATAGACGCTTCTTTCAATTCGTTTATTATTTGCATCGAATACTTCATCAGACGCTCCTTCGTAAAAGCGAAGATCCGGGTCGCACGCGCTTAAACGGATTTGATTTTTGCCTTCTTGTTTTACCATAATCAAAGCCGGGATATTTACCTCTGCAATTTGTTTGCCATAGGCGGGTTTTCCTGCTTCAAAGAGGGCATAGGCCGTTGTTGCCGTTGTACGGTCATTCACGATGTGTGCCTGCTTATCTTTTTGGAGAACCTGATAAGGCAATTTTTTTATTGCTTTTTTTACCTCATTCGGTTTGCCATCGACAAGAATCATGTATTCGTAGGCCCCATTCTTGATTTGGTCACCATGGTTAATGGTAGCGAGCGCAAAGTTGTTCTGAGTCGGCTTATCTGTTTCTTCATGCAAAGAGTGTTGTAACTTCTTTGAAACCAGAATCTCTCCGTGACGCACGAAATAATGGTTGTTGCGTGTATCTGCCAGGTAGTTGAACTTACCGCTCAATTGTTTTGTAAACGGGAAATCCTGAATAACTTTTCCGTTGACTTCAATAACCGTTTTCTCTTCCGGCAGATACTCCTGGAAAAGAGTGGTCTGCGCCGTATGTCCGGGCGTATTGTTTTCAATGTCAGAACCCAGGCAGATGATACGGTTGTCAAAGAAAAAATAAGACTTGTTTGCTTTGAGTGTGCCATTGTATTTGTCATGCTCGTGCAGTTTCATCGCAAACACTCCGTTTTTATTTTCCTGAGATAATGATCCGGCATACGCTTCGTCTGATAGCAACATTTCTTCATAACCCGATTTATCATCCAGGTTGCGAACATCGGCTTTCAGGTCTGCGATCGGGAATACGGCTGCCGTAGTACCCGGAAAATGATTCCAGTCCCATCCTTCCTGACGGAATCCATTAGAGAAATTCGTAATCGGGTCACCCTGACTTAAAATCTGTAACTGTCCATGATTCAGATAGCGTCCATAATGATTACAGCCAAGATAGATCTCGGAAGCCCACAAATAGCGGGAGTGCCCCATAACGGTTGCCGACCAGTTGTCACGGCGGTGAATATTCAGACAAGAATAATTGACAGACCAATTTCCGTTAGGAGACAACTCGGGCAGGATATTGGCTTTTTTAAATACGTCATTATATTCGTCGTTGGCCGCTTCGGATGTTAATCTTAGATATGCGGCTGCCAGTTGGGTATCAATCTTTTCGGATTTGTCGGGTGATCCCACCAATGCCAGTCGTCCGTAATGCCATGTATGAAGTTTTCCTTTTCCATCCGGGTGGCGTCCTGAAAGAGATAAAGGCCAGTTTGTCTTGTTGCAGTAAGTGCGCATCAGGAGTAAGGCTTTCTTTAAATTTTCATGACTCTCTTCCGAAATAGCGAAAGAAGTGTTATGAAGCAACCAAATACATTCTACCGCACCGTCGAATCCGCCTACCGCATAAGCCGGATAATTGATCCGATGGTGGAATACAGAGCCGTCAACTTTGAAGCAGGCGCCTGTTCCGTCGGTATATTTATAACCATTATCTGCCCAGCGAGAAAAGGCTTTCAGATAAGCTGCTTTTTCGGGGGTATCGCGTAGCATCATGATGCTGGCTAAACGTCCAACGAGATAGGTGTTGAATGCGTCGATATCCATCCCTAACTGCTTGGGCTTGAGTTTTACTTCACCAGTACCGGAGAACCATTCCATTGCTTTCTGTACATCCTCGTCCATATTGGCCCGGCGAAGCACATCTTTCATCAAATAATGCGCAAAGAAGAAATTCCGGCTACTGTATCCCAAGTGGTGAAGAGTACCCATTTCACTTCCGGCAACGAATCCCTGATCAGACAAATGCTGCGTTAGTTGCAGATACATTTGCGCTAATTCTTCTTTTTCGGCGGCATTCGTTGTTTCATGGTAAGTGTTGGCAATCAGATAAAGGAAATCACATGCTTGTTTAAATGCGCGATTATCTTTGCCGTACCATTTGGTTGAACGCGGACCTCCTAAATTATAGTAAGATTCGGCATAGCGAAGGAAGAAAATGCTTTTTCCCTTGATCGTACCGTCCGGGTTCTGCTCTATGCCATAATCTTTGAATCGCTTACGTATCTGGGCAACCGGTGTTTTTTTACCAGTGCGCAATAAGTTATGCAGGCGGTTGTCGACATCCTGAAGATCTTTTCTTTCTGCGTCTGTCAATGTCGATCCGACCGGAATGTCCAGTTTGTAATCCCAGTGTTTTAATAATTGCAGCCAGTGGCTATTGGTGTTCGGATTGATAAAAGGAGACTGGAAGCCGGCTGTATGCTGACGTACATCCTGAAAAGAGGATGGTACGATATGATCAAGGAAAATTTCTCCTTCCGGGGTATTTGGCGCTATAATGCGAATTTCATCCATCCCTTCTTCCGGTTTCCCCTGCATGTCGCGATCAAAAGCAACCCATGCACCATGCCAGCCTTTAAAATCAAGACCATATTCGAACCAACTGCACAAGCGCCCTTCTTTGAGAAATTCGAAACGGAGTTTTCCATCTTTGACAGGCGATTTCAAGTAAGCCCAAAATAAGAATGTTGAAACAGAAGCCTCTTTGGGATTCGGGTTTTTGGTCAGATAAGGAATTGGCCGGGATATGGTCAGGCATGCATTCGGAGCACTCCATTTCCAGCGTAAAGAGTGTAGTTGATGTTTATAATGTTCTTGTGAAAGGGTGATCGAAGAGAATGCATCTCCCGAAACAGGTTCGGGAGATGATTCAAATGAGAATATTTCAGGATGAACCACTTCAAAGTAATTCTGTGCTTTTGTTGCTCCTGTTGATAAGGATGCCAGAAGCAGGTAAGAAAAGGCTAACTTACGGTTCATACTTATAAAAATTTCAGTGTGTTGTTTTTCTCCAGGTCACGTTTGCGGATCAAAGCTTCCAGGAAATAGTAGTCTGCATAGTTTAACGGAACGTCAATTTCCTGGCCATGAGGAATACTACCTACGCTATGCATTAAGACAAAATTTCCGTTTGTTCCTAACTGAGCGCGATAGGCGGGTGATCCCAATGCAGTTACGATCTTATCTGCCGTTTCTTTGTATGCGTCATTTTCTGCATACATCGACATTTCGTATAGGGCAGATGCGATTACCGCTGCCGCAGATGCGTCTCTTGGTTCATTCGGAATATTCGGAGCATCAAAATCCCAGTAAGGAACCAGATCAGATGGCATATTCGGGTTGGTGAACAAGAATTTGTAGATATTTTCTGCCTGTGTCAGATATTTTGGATCTTTTGTTTCGCGGTAACATACGGTATATCCATAAATAGCCCATGCCTGGCCACGTGCCCATGATGATTCATGCGCATATCCCTGTGCTGTATGCTTGTTTCGTACGGCTCCCGATATTGTATCGTAGTCAATTACGTGATAGCAGCTGAAATCCTGACGGAAATGATTTTTCATTGTTACATCGGCATGGCTTAATCCGATTTCGCGGAAGGTCGAATCTCCGCTTAGGCGTGTCGCGTTGAAAAGCAATTCCAGATTCATCATGTTGTCGATGATTACCGGGCATTCCCAACCGCGCTGAGCCTGCCATCCTCTGTCGGCGTCCCATGACTGAAGGATACCCGCATTTTTACGGAAACGGGTAGAAAGAGATTTCGCGGTCTGTACGACAACTTTTTTATAAGATTCTTCATTTATCAGGCGAAGACCATTTCCGTAGCTGCAGTTGATCATGAACCCTACATCATGGTGCCAGGTCAGATACTGAACCGAATCAAGATCTTCTGTATATTTTTTTCCAAGAGTTACCCATTTTTTATCGCCGGTCAGTTCATACATATACCACATTGAGCCCGGGAAGAAACCACTTGTCCAATCATCGATCGGCACATAGCTTACTGATCCGTCTTTTTCTGTGGTACGGGGATTTAAGATCTTACCGCTTTTTTCAATTGCATCTACCTGCAGAGAGATTTGCTTATCTGCAAATGCTGCATTTTCCGATACGAAATCTTGTGTCGATTTCGTCTGCTGACAACTGCTGAAAAGCAGGCAAAGACTAACACTACTAATTAATGTTTTGTAATTCATAAAAAAATGATTTTGTATTGTCACGATTTGAAATTAGCTTTTCGGGTCATTAAATATCAGAGACAACCCTTGTTTTATTATGTCGATAAAATTATAGGTTGAAAAAGAAATGTGCTTGAAATAACTGATATAAAAAGGTGTCAGTTAGCGTGTTTAGGGGTTCCAAAAAAAATGGGACTGGTTATAATTATTCAAGTTATCCCAAAAATACGGAAATGAAACCCCGAGATTGTCTTATTGTTGAAATGTGAATGATATTTGTTTTAAAATTGTGTATTAATCCAATCAGAAAATAGAATTCATCATTGTTTGCGGAATGAAAAAAGTAACCTTACTCTCTTTATTATTTCCACTTCTGACATCTTCTGCCCTGGCCAATTCATATGGCTTTGAGCAAGAGGTTCCGTCATTGTTTCAACAAAAAGGAAAAGGGAAATTACAATTGTCTTCTTTATATTATAAGGAAGGAGCCTCTTCTCTTGAATGGAGCTGGAAAGAAACCGGATCATTTTTAGAGGTAAATGATTCGATCGGATTTTTGAATTCTGTGAAGAAAAAAAATAACGGAATTATGCTCTGGATTTATAATGAAACCCCATCTGTAAATCCGCTTACATTTTATTTTAAAACCGCAGATGACAAGCCTGTATATAGCTTCTCGTTTGGACTGAACTATGCCGGGTGGCGCGCGTGTTGGATGAAGTATGAAGATATGGATGCCCTCACTTCAGATAAGGCCTTGTCGGCAAACATCGTGAAGATGTCTGTTCACCCTTCCGATAAAGAGAAGAAAGGACGTATTTTTTTAGATCGCTTTACCATCTCTTCAAAAAAGATAAATGATCAGGTGACTCCGGATGCTCAATTGCCTCACAATAACAGATCATTGTCGCGAACCTTGTGGCATTGGTGTCGTATCTGGGAATGGGAGCAATATAAATCGGATGTTCAGCCTGTTGAAATCTCTGAAGAAGCGGTTGCTTTGTTAGAGAAACGGATTAATGATTTTGTAAATAAGAAAGCCCGGAATCCCGAAGCTGCTTTGAAAAAAGCAACTAATAAATATAAGAACTTTAAGATTCGTACCGAAAAAGGAGTGTCGAAAGGCAATCCGCTGGTTGTTAATGATGAAATAAACAAAAAAGCGGCTGAGGTATCGCTGACAGATGTCAATGAAATGCTTTTCGGTTTTGCCGCGGATTGGTATATGCACGCCAATGAAGAATCAAAGACACGTTTTTTTGAGGTATTTGCTTATGCCATTAATCAGGGATTTGCATATGGCAGTTGTATGGGCAGTAATCACCACTACGGATATCAGATCCGCGAGATTTATGAAGCTTGCTGGATGATGCGTGATTATCTTTCTGAGAACAAAGAGATTCATCGTGCGATTACGTTTTGGTCGGGGTTACAGGAAACACGCCTTCCGTATGAGAAAGGACGTGATGAATTGCTTGACAGTTGGAACACACTCTTGTTTCCGCGTCTGATATCTGCTTTTTTATTCGAAGATAAGCAAGACCGGAATGTAGCACTTTTGGGGTTGTCTCGTTGGGTAAGCGGGTCGCTCGCTTTTACGCCGGGAACTATCGGGGGAATCAAGCCGGACGGAACGACTTTCCATCACGGAGGTTTTTATCCCGCATATTCGGTGGGTGCATTTAGCACGATCGGCAATTACGTAGAATTGACAAAAGGAACACCTTTTGAAATCTCGACAGCTGCTAAAAATAACCTGAAGTTAGTGCTTTCTGCTATGCAGAGCTACACCAGCAACAAAGAGTGGTCGAACGGGATTTGCGGACGTCATCCTTTTCATGGCGAGTTGACAGCTGGGATCATGCGTTTATATGAAACATTGTTCGGCCTAAAATATGAAGCTGCCGAAACACCGCAGGGGTTCTTTTCGTACAACCATGGCGCATTTGGTGTGCATCGCCGGGATAACTGGATGGTATCACTCAAAGGGCATAATGCACATGTATGGAATTCGGAAATTTATGCAAAAGATAATCGTTATGGCCGTTATCAGGGATATGGGGCGGTTGAGATACTGAATGCCGATAAAGGTGATCGGAAACAAAACTGTTTTGTAGAAGACGGATGGGATTGGAATCGTATTCCGGGCACTACGACGATTCACTTGCCAATAGAAGAACTGGAATCACCGTTGCCCGGTACGCTGATGGTGCGGTCGGGGGATACATTCTCCGGTTCATCTGCATTAGAGGGGAAACACGGATTATTTGCAATTGCGTTGCAAGAACGTGATTACCGCAATTTTACAGCCGATTTTACAGCACGTAAAAGTGTGTTTTGTTTTGATAACCGATTGATTTGTCTGGGGTCGGATATTTCTAACAGCAACTCAAAATACGGAACGGAAACAACCTTATTTCAAAATTGGTTGCCCACAAATCCGGAAAAACAGCTTGTGCAGGTTTTGAAAAGCAAAACAGGTAAAGAAGTGGTTGTTGATATGAATGGTAATTGCTATCAGTTGCCGGCCGGTCAACCGCTGCAGGTTGCCGGGCAGATGCAGCAATCACGACAGAATAAAACGAAGAAGAAAACATCCG
>JAVWBH010000141.1:3766-7709 GCA_036649595.1 Bacteroidales bacterium | reverse complement strand
CAGGATGGAAATTTGAATCAATACGCCGCTTACGGTATCGATTCGAAAGAGGGATTCTTGAAAGCAATACAAGAAGAGCGTAAACTGGAATTTGCGAATGAACTGATCCGTAAACAGGATCTGATCCGCTGGGGAATTCTGAAAGATAAATTGATTGAAACACGGTCTAATCTGGCTGCTTTGCGCGACGGAACGGGTAAATATGAGAATGTCCATAAAGTAATTTATTATCGACTGAAAAATAGTGAAGAACTGGAAATACGCGGGTTGAATACATCCGACGATGTGTCGGAGTGTACTCCGGCAGATGGCTGGATTGCTAAAACCTGGGCTGCAGAAGAGTCGACGAATAGCGAAACCGGCATTAAGGCATCCCGCTTGAGCGATGAGTGGATTGGAAAAGCTGTTTTCCAGGGAGATCCCGATAAGCGGCAGCTACTTCCGATTTTTACACACTTGCTTTTGGGCAGTAACGGTAAGTTGAAAAACGATTTTGGATATTAAGATTAAAATAAGATACAAATGAAAAATATAATTAAGATTGCACTGCTATCTCTCGGAATGACAGCTATGCTGACTTCCTGTGAAGATGATACGCTTACCGACGATACATTAAGCCGCTTGTTTACCCCTACCGGTTTTGTGTCTCTGAATCCCGTTACCGACGGGGTGAAGATCCAATGGAATCCGGTAAAAGGAGCTACCGCTTATACGATTCAGATGGCAGCGGACTCAACGTTCGCAGATGTATTGTATGAGAAAAAAGATATTCCTGAAAATTCGGTAGAATTCCTTGGATTAGGATTGCGTCAGACGTTTGTAGCACGCGTGTCTGCTCAGTCTGAAACGACCGGAGCTTCGAAATATCTTATTTCCTCCCCTTTTAAGACTTTGCCTTATCTGACAATGCAGGACGTGGCACCCAAGGAGGTTACTCTTTCAAAAGCAACTGTGCGCTGGATGAATGGCAAATATCCGTTTACACATCTGTGTTACTATAAAAAAGCGGATAAAAGTAATACGATGGTTCAGCTGGAACTGACCGACGAGCAAAAAAGTGCTGAGAACTATCGCTTATCCAGTTTGTCGGAAAACACGACGTATGTGGCATATTTATTGGATGAACAAGCCGACGGAGAAGCACGCGAGCATAATGCCGTAGAGTTTACAACCAAGCGGGGGGCAAATTCGGGTGATATCATTATTGCTTCGAATGATACAATCGGCAAATTGATCAGTTCTCTTGATATTGCGGGCGATAAACCGGTTGTGATTTATATCCAGGCCGGCGCCGTAGTGCGTAATATCAGTACGGAAGGAAGTCATCTGAACCTGATCCTGAATCGTAACATAACATTCCGGGGTGCTCCCGAGGAGGGTGAAAAACCGATGCTGATGATCAAAGAGATGCAGATTGAAGGTGCTTTTGATTCGGTTCGATTCGAAAATTTGCGTCTGACCAGTGAAAATCAGGGTTCATATATGATAAACCTGAAATCCGCTTACGAGCATGTGAAAGATCTCAAACTGGTTGACTGCGATGTTTCCGGATACAAGAACGCCGTAATTCGCCATCAGGGAACAGAGGGCACTTCTATCGGAACACTGACTGTCGATAATTCCCTGATTCATCATATCAATGAAACGGGAGCTCAGAATTATGCACTTTTCCATTTTGCCAATAAAGCATACTGGTGTGAAAATATTGTGATTCGAAACTCTTCTTTCTACGATTGCGGAACCAATGTGATTGAGATGCGGAAAGATAATGTGGCAGACGATAAGACTTTTGTTGCCGTAATTGAAGACTGTACATTCAATAATATGGGAATGAATACGCGTACGATGTTTAACTTCCAGTATTTCTCTACCGGTAAGTTTAATGTGAAAAACAGTGTATTTGGTAAGATCGGAGATCCGACGAAATATTTTGGTTACCTGGGGTTATATGTGACGCAGGAGTTTACAAATAACTTCATGACCAATGATTTTATCTTTGCCACCAGTACGGTCGAAACAGAGAAAGACCGTCCGATTCCTTTGGTGTTTAAATCGGTGGAATGTTCTGCAGAAGATCTGTTTGTAAATCCGGGTCAGGGAGATTTCTCTTATAAACCAGGAAAAGCAATTAATGCAGGTGACCCGCGCTGGAGATAAATACGGATTTAAATAAGATGTTTTAGCACAGGAGGATGTGCTTCAGGAGTGAACCCCGAAAGTTTTTTGTATAACTTTCGGGGTTCATTTCTTTTCTCTTACCTCTTTTTATCGCTTCCTATAGTGGGGTTCGCAACTTCTGCACTGAGCCCGGCTTTAGCTCGGGCGGAAACCGGCATTAGCTTGCGGAAGCGTTGAAGCGGCTCCGCCCGAGCTAAAGTCGGGCTCAGTGGAAGCTAAGAGCGTTCTCTCCGGACGATTTTTCAAACAGGGTATAGGTGCTTTTTAAACAGGGTATAGGGGGCATAAAGGAAATTGGGCAAAGCCTTGATGTTAATTTTAGAATATTCTAATGAGGGATAATAAGTTGGAGTTTTATTCCTTTTAATAATTCAACTCATTTTCAGTCAATATATAAAAATATAAAGAAGTGAGACTGTTTTAAATATGAGAGAGATCCGATATTAGTCAGTTATTATACGAATATTCGAATCAGCATGTAAATTTAAAGAAGATAATAGATATGACAACATCCTTAAAAATCTAAGACAGAATATAAGAATTTAGTAATGGTAAAATAATACTTTTCTAAGTATTGAAATATGGTATAATAAAAAACATAATAAAGTTTTACTCTCAATACCTGTATCCCTATGATGCCGGGATACGTCCTATTTCATTGTGCATGTGACAGACCAGGCAGATTTAGATAAATCAGTATTAAATTAATTTGCTAATATTAGTAGAATGCCAATAAAGAGCATTCCTCCAATGATACCCTTAATAGAAAGCCGGTGACCTCCTTTTTGATTGGCTCCCGGTATTAATTCATCTAATGCTGTATTTACTAATAAGCCTGCAAGAAAAGCTTTGACAATACCCAGGTATGCAGGCGTAAAAGTTTCGTGTAATAATAGATATGCTCCAATAGCTCCTAATGGTTCTGCTAAAGCTGTAACCAGGCAAAAAAGGATAGCTTTTTTCTTACTTTTGCTGCTTTTATAGATAACCATAGTTATAACGGCTCCTTCTGGAATATTATGAGCGATAATGGAAAGTATAACAGGTATTGCTATTATCTTTTCACTAAAATAGGTCAGAAATGTGGCAATTCCTTCAAAAAAATTATGGATAGTTATTGATAAGAAAATAAGAAAGAATAATTCAGATTCACGCCGTTGTTGAATTTCTGATGTAACAGTTTTTTGTTTTCTTATTTTTTTCTGAACATGGGCAAGCACCATATCTATGGGTACGGTAATCAGTAAACCTACGAAAAATCCGATAGAAGATAAACGAAATGCCGCAGAGGCATCATAATACAGATTTAATTGATAGGTTGATGATGGAAGAAATTTAACAAATGCCACATAAAGCATTATTCCTCCCGTAAAACTAAGGATAAAGGGTAATATCTCTTTTTTTTTATATTTAAGGACTAAAGGGAAAATACCTCCTATAGCCAGAGATAAACCTGCGATTAGGGCAACCAAAAATGCTTGTAAAAGTTTTGAATCCATACCTTAATCAAGTTATAATCGAATTGGCCTTTTAATAAGAAACGACTTATCGTTTTTCATTATTTCTATTGATGGGGTAAGAATGGAATATAAAGCATCCTGATAACAGATTGGATAGCGAAATATTATTCTTAGAGATAGCTAATTAGTGACTTCTATTGATTTTAAAAAAAATGTCCCAAGGAATAATAAGGTACGCATATCGGCTGTTGTTCTTTTAGATGATTACATAAAAAACAACAGTTCTTGGAGAGAAGATGTTTGCT
>JAVWBH010000141.1:0-3756 GCA_036649595.1 Bacteroidales bacterium | reverse complement strand
CTCCGGACGATTTTTCAAACAGGGTATAGGAGCTTTCCAAACAGGGTATAGGGCACGCATGCCGGCTGTTGTTCTTGGAGATAAGATGTTTGCTGTGAATGATTAACTTTTAATATAAATAAAGGAACCTGATAGAACTTCTTATTTTCAGATCACCCAAAAGGAGCTGTAACACTGTTTTGTCTCAAAACTCCACCTTTTCGAACGAATATTTCCACCTGTAATTTTGCAGATACTTTATTTTTGTGTCTGTGTAAATGGAAAATCTGAATTCAAATGTATTTTAAGAAAATGATGACAACATTTTGTATGTTGTTTTTGATGGCTCTGTTTGCTGGATTTTCGCCAAAGAAATATCCGGTAATTTTTATGATCGGCGATTCGACCATGGCAAATAAAGATTTGCGGGGCGGTAATACCGAGCGAGGCTGGGGAATGGTATTACCCGGATTTTTGCCGGAAGAGATCCGTGTAGAAAATTATGCCAAGAATGGACGGAGTTCAAAAAGCTTTATGACAGAAGGACTCTGGAAGAAGGTTTATGACCGGATCACCCCCGGAGACTATGTGTTTATTCAGTTTGGCCATAATGACCAGAAAAAAGATACCCTCCGGTTTTCTGATCCGGAAACATCTTTCAAAGATAATTTGAAAAAATACATAAATCAGACACGCAGTAAAGGGGGAATCCCGGTATTGTTTACGTCGATAGCCCGTCGCAACTTTGATGCTGAAGGTCGTATGGCAGATACACACGGCCGTTATATCGGTGCTGTAAAAGAGGTGGGGGTTGAGACGAATACGCCCGTAATCGATATGAATGCCCGTTCGGTCGCCTTGTTTGAATCGGCCGGGCAGGAAGGCTCAAAATCGTATTTTAACCATGTCGCCCCCGGTACCCAGGCTTTTCGCCCCGAAGGGAAGGTAGATGATACTCATTTTAATATTAAGGGAGCCCGGGCTCTTGCCGAGATTGCAATCGGGGAGATCTCAACTCTTTTTCCTGATTTGGGAAATCGGTTTAAAACGTATGATCTGGTAGTTGCGAAAGATGGCAGCGGACATTTTCGGAGTGTACAGGAGGCTGTTGATGCCGTGCCGGATTACCGGAAAGTACCCACCACGATTTATATTAAGAAAGGTGTCTACAAAGAGAAGGTTGTGGTGCCTGAAAGCAAGCAAAAGATTCGCCTGATCGGAGAAAACCAGGATTCTACAATCTTGACGTATGATGATTATGCAAGTCGTAAAAATAGATTCGGAGAAGAGATGGGAACATCCGGGAGCGCTTCTTTTTATGTATATGCACCTGAATTTGAGGCTTCTGATCTGACTTTTGAGAATAGTGCCGGACCTGTAGGCCAGGCTGTGGCTATTCTGATAAAAGGGGATAAGGCTTCTTTTTATCGATGTCGCTTTCTTGGAAATCAGGATACGTTGTATGCTTATGGGCAGCAGGACGGCTCGCAAAGCCGTCAATATTATGAAGCGTGTTATATAGAAGGTACTGTTGATTTTATCTTCGGATGGGCAACTGCAGTGTTTAATAAATGCACGATCCACAGTGTCGGCAACGGCTACCTTACCGCAGCATCTACCCCACGTTCGCAACAGGCCGGATATCTTTTTTATAAATGCAAACTAACCGCCGCATCCGGCGTGAAAGCGTATCTGGGGCGCCCTTGGCGTCAGTATGCACAGACTGTATTTATGGAATGTGAAATGGGAGATCACATTTATCCTCAGGGATGGCATAACTGGAATAAGAAAGAGGCCGAAAAAACAGCATTTTATGCAGAATATAATAATACGGGTATTGGCGGAAATACGGCTTCCCGGGTAAAATGGAGCAAACAATTATCTGCCAAAGAAGCTAGGAAGCATACGATGTACACGTATCTTGCCGGCAATGACAACTGGAGTCCGATAATGATAAATGATACGGCTTCAATATGCCCGGTTCGATGAAATCGATTATAGCAATAAGTATGAGTAGAAGGAATTTGTTTTTGATAATCTTTTTTATCGCATTCTCGGGGTTTGTGGCGCTGGCACAGCTTTCGAAGCCGCAACGAAACTATATCGACTTGATTGTCACACCCGATCATGCTGACTGGATTTATCGTACCGGCGAAAAGCCGACTGTAAAAGTGATGGCTTTTAAAAGTGGAATTGCCCAAGAGGGAGCGCGGGTATCTTATGCGGCCGGTCCCGAAATGATGGACTTAACCACCACGGGCGAAGCGATAATCCAAAATGGCGTAGCGAATTTTACATTACCGACATTGGAAAAATCCGGATTTCTGCAGTGCCGTATTACGGTCAAGGTGGGCGATGCGGCTTATTCCGACCAGATAAAACTGGGTTTCTCGCCCGATAAGATAGAGCCTACTGCAGTGATGCCCGCCGATTTCGGAATGTTTTGGGAGAAACAGATCCGGGACCTCGAGACAGTGCCGCTGGATGTAACCCGGCGTTTGAATGAGCGATATACTACAGACAAAGTCTTGGTTTACGAGGTTTCATACCGTGCTGCGAAAGAAGGTTACCGCATGAACGGGTGGTTGATGGTTCCGAATAAGAAAGGTACTTTTCCTGCAGTGGTAATGCCTCCCGGAGCGGGTATTAAGCCGCAAGTACCTTCTTGCCAATTGGCCGAAACAGGAGTTATCACATTGCAGCTGGAAGTGCATGGGTTGCCACTCGGAATGGATGTGGAGGCTTATGACGGGATTCGCCGGGCTTATGGCGATTATATGTTTGTAAATCTTGACGACCGCGAAAAGTATTATTATAAACGGGTGTATCTGGGTTGTAAGCGCGGGGTGGATCTCCTGTTTTCTTTACCTGAATTCAACGGACATGCCGGTACTACGGGCGGTAGTCAGGGCGGGGCATTGGCAATTGTGACGGCGGCGCTCGATAAGCGGGTAGAGGCAGTCGTTGCGTTTTATCCCGCGCTGTGTGATGTAACCGGATACTTGCATGGACGCGCCGGAGGCTGGCCGCATATGTTTAATGCAAAAAACAGAGCGTTTATGGATAAACCCGAAAAAGTAAAGAATATCGCCTATTACGATGTGGTTAACTTTGCCCGGATATTGCAAGTTCCGGGATTTTATTCATTTGGTTATAATGATAATGTTTGTCCTCCAACTTCTGTTTATTCGGCTGTTAATTCTATAAAGGCACCCAAAACGATTTTAATAGATCCGGTATCGGCCCACTGGCGTTATCCCGAAACAAATCAGAAATCGATAAAATGGCTAAAGGAGCAACTTCAGTAACCGGAAGGTACAGAGTTCTGCATATTGCATACTATAAAATAATAAATACACGTTTTTACTCAAAAATTACACGCATCTCTTGAGGTGGGTAAATATCTTTGCTGCAAAACATAACACGAAAATAAATATGAACTTCGGAATGAAACAAATCTTGGCAATCGTTGTACTTGTTACTGCTGCCCTTACCGGATGTGGTGTGAAGAAGCAACCCAATAAACCGATGTCGGTTCGGATGGTTGAATCAGAGATTATCCGTATGCCGGAAAGCTGGATGCTTGATTTTTCAAAAGCATTGAAATGGAATTACTGTCACGGATTGGAGTTACAGGCTTTTCTGGATGTGGCGGACATGTATCCCGAGCATCAGGAATTTGTTGACTATGCGATTTCGTATGCCGATACGATTATCAATGAGGAGGGCAATATTCTGACATATAAGCAAGAACGCTTTAATATTGATCATGTAAAT
>JAVWBH010000140.1:0-7725 GCA_036649595.1 Bacteroidales bacterium | reverse complement strand
AGTCGGCCGGCGCGTCCGGCCCGTTGATCTGCCATATCTTTCGATACCGGTACTGTTTCTAATCGGGAGAGGGCTGTGCCGGGATTAAACCGGGAAGTACGGGCATAGCCACTATCGACTACAATCCGGATTCCTTCGATCGTTAGGGATGTTTCAGCAATAGAAGTTGCCAGTACAACCTTACGTCGCTGTTGGCGGTCGGGCATCATGGCGGCATATTGTTTGTTTGGAGGTAAAGAACCAAAAAGCGGATAGATTGCAAAATCCGGCAACTGCTTTCTCAAAAGCTCTTCACAGCGCCGTATTTCACCTTCTCCCGGGAGAAAGGCCAAAAGGTCGCCGGCATGCTCTTTTACCGCTTTACAAATCGCAAAAGAACAAATTTCCGGTATTGTACGTTCGTCACACCCTGTTCCGTAATGAATGTCAACAGGGTATTGTCTGCCCGGGCTTTTGATAACCGGTGCATCCAGCAACGCTGCCAGTTGAGGAATATCGAGTGTCGCCGACATGATAACAATGCGTAGATCCGGACGCAAAATCTGTTGGGCTTCGCGACATAATGCCAATGCCACTTCGGCAAAAAGACTTCTTTCGTGGAATTCATCAAAGATAACCATTCCCACGCCTTCCAGCGAATTGTCTTGCTGTAGCATGCGTGTCAGAATTCCTTCCGTCAAAATTTCCATACGGGTTTTCGCAGATGTCTTATTATCAAAGCGTACGCGATATCCGACAGATCCTCCTACCGGTTCGTTTATCAGGTCGCTCATCCTCAATGCGATAGCACGGGCTGCCAGTCGGCGTGGCTCTAACATCAATATTTTTTGCCCGTTAAGCCATGGTTCGTCCATCAGGGCGAGAGGTAAAAGCGTACTTTTTCCGGCTCCGGGAGGGGCGGTCAGGATAATCGTATTATTTTTTTTCAGTTTCTCTTTTACTTCAGGTATTATTTCCTGAACAGGAAGAGCGATAGAGTGTATATCAAGCACGATGAGAACATTATTTTTTAAGAGATACAAAGGTACAAAGAAAAACAGATTTATATGAGATGGGAATATTGTCAAAAAAAAGAGCTGTTTTATCTTACCGAATATCGGATAAGTAGGAATTTGCGGGTGTCTCGACACTTTTGTGTACCTTCGTTTTTTATTGATAAACCAATATCTATGTTTGCATCCTTTGGCTTGATTAAACCATTATTGAGAGCGCTCGAAAAAGAGAATCATCAATTACCTACGCCTGTTCAGCAGGCGGCAATTCCTTTTTTGTTAGCGGGGCGCGATCTGATTGGTTTTGCACAGACGGGTACAGGCAAAACGGCAACGTTTCTGTTACCCCTCCTTCAGCGGCTTGCTAAAAACAAACATTCGGGGCATATCATGCGGGCATTGATCCTGGTGCCTACGCGTGAACTGGCCCAGCAAACCGGAAATGCCGTATATCAATATGGACGTTACTTGTCTGTGAGTCATGCCGTAATTTACGGGGGTGTTTCTATATTGGAGCAGATTGATATCCTAAAGGGAGAAATTGATTTGCTGGTTGCCACTCCCGGTCGCTTGTCCGAACTACTCAACCGCGGTGCTCTTTCGCTCGAAAAGATTGAAATGCTGGTGCTCGATGAATCCGACCGGATGTTGGATATGGGATTTATTCGGGAGATACGGCGTATTTTGTCTTGCCTGCCTGAAAAACGTCAGTCTGTACTCTTCTCTGCAACAATGACTCCGGAGATTTCACTTCTTGCCGAGTCGTTTCTTCGAAATCCCGAGACGGTAATAATCAGTCCGACATCTTCGGCTGCCTCGCTTGTCTGTCAGCAACTGTACCGTATCGAAAAGTCGCAGAAAGATTTGTTGTTGAACCGTTTACTCAATCTGCCGGAAATGGAATCTGTCATTATTTTTGTGAATACTCGTAAATCGGCTGATGTATTATTTAAAAAACTCAAAAGAATGGATTTCAAAGTCGATTATCTTCATTCAGACCGGAAACAGTCTGTTCGTGACCGTGTTTTGGATGAGTTCCGGAAACAGCGTTATCCTATTCTGATAGCAACCGATGTTGCAGCCCGTGGTATCGATGTTGACCATGTTACGCATGTGATTAATTACGAATTGCCTTATCAGCCCGAAATATATGTGCATCGGATCGGCCGTACCGGCAGGGCAGGGAAGAACGGTACAGCCATTTCTCTTTGTTGTAAGGAGGACCGTAAAATAGTGACTCAGATTGAGCGACTGACGGGCCAGGTGATAGATGAACGATCCTTCCCGGTTTAAAATACCGGTTACAGGATACCGCAAAGTAATTGTATCAATATAATGAATAAAACGGTAGCAATCGGATAGACTGTTGCGTAAGCAAGAGTAGGTACGTTTGATTTTGTCATCGTATCTACCGCAGCCAGTCCCGGCGTACTTGTCATGGCTCCCGTCACGGCTCCGAGCAGATAAAGTATATTCATCTTGAAAAACTTGTAGCCTATGATGGTCGTTAGAATCATCGGAATCAACGTAAGCGCTACACCTAATAAGAACAAAGAGATGCCGTATTCTTCAAAAGTGGATACGATGTGTTGTCCGGCAGAAGTTCCTATTCCTGCCAGGAATAATATCAATCCCAATTGTTTTAGCAGTGAATTAGCCGAATCGGTCATTGACCAGAGGATAGGACCCGTTTTTCCAATACTGCTTAAGACAATAGCAATAATCAATACTCCTCCGATTAGTCCCGGCGAAAAGCTGAAGCCGGAGCCAAAACCAAGATTCAGTTTTCCAAACAGGATACCCAATACAATACCGGCAGCAACCGGGAAGAAGTCGGTTTCAGAAAGGGCTTTTTCATCGTTGCCGAACAATACCGATACATTTTTCAGATCGCTTTTCTTGGCAATGATATTGATTTTATCGGAAAAGTGCAGTTCAATATTCGAGTTCGGAATGATTTCCACATTACAACGGCCTATGTGCGTAATGATCGCGTGAAAATTATTCCACAGATCCAGCGATCCGATGGTTTTCCCGATTAGTTTTTTATTCGTAAGCAGAATGGTTTTCTGATCGTAATCTTCGGCAAGGGGAAGTTCGCCGCTGACTTCGGGTCCGATGATCATCGCTACCTGATCGAGAGCCTCTTTGGGGCCGACCACCTTTATTAAATCGCCAAGTTCTAATGTTGCGCAGGGAGAGGGCATATCAAATTCATCGTCCCGCCTGATACGGTAAATGTTGGCGCCGGTCATTGTACGCAGTTTTAATTCGGCGAGTGATTTATTGATGATGTTATCGTTCTCTACCCTGAAAATTCTGTTTTCCAAAAGCGGATAAAGTTCGTTTTCCTCTTTTGAAAGTTTCTCTTCTAATGCTTTGATATCGGTATGGATAAACTTGGGGATCAGTTTTACAAAAATGATAACGCCGATAACACCGAATGGATAAGATATCCCGTAAGCAATTGAGGCGAGCGGTGAATTGGTTATTTCTGTAGCCGCCGCTAATCCGGGGGTGCTGGTGATGGCTCCGGCCAAAAGCCCTGAAATGGTAGCTTTGTCATATCCCATTCCAAATCCCATAATTAATCCGCAAATCCCGATAATCCCCGTCAAAATTACCGTTAATAAGATAAGATCGCGCCCTTTACTTCGGAAGGCCTCAATGAAACCGGGCCCCGCCTGCATTCCGATTGTAAAGATAAATATCATCATTCCGAAATTCTCAATATCTTTCGATACGACTACTCCGAAATGACCAAAAAGCATGGCTACGAATATTACTGCCGATGCGCCCAGTGATACTCCTTTTATTTTTATTGCTCCTAATAAAAAGCCGATTGTTATAATCAGGAACAACATGAAATAGCTATTTTGTAAGAGATCCATATGCGATTTAATTAAGATGAACTTACTATTTCAACAAGTCTGTATATTGAATGTTCAGAAAACAAAAGGTGAAAGTCAAATCAATCATTCTGTAGTTCGGGGAGAAGGGGTTGGTTTTAATTTATCATTAACCTATTATAAACCCGTGCAAAACATACTCCTTTTTTTCTCTATCTTAGTACCCGATAATTTTCATTAATCAGACTTATGAAGAAAACTAAATATCTCAATGGATTGGTTGCTCTTTCTGTTGGTTCGCTACTCGCTGCCGGTTGTAGTGGCGCACATTCGTCAAAGGAAGAAAATGCTGACTGGATGAATACGGATACTGTGCCGGGAAAGGTTGTTCACGATAAAAATGGAAATGAATGGATTTACCATGGCGGCGGATACCATGGCGGCGGTTTTGCAAATATGCTGATGGGATATTGGCTTATCAATAGCATAACCGGTTCGCATACCCGTTATTATCCGTCCAGCCGTAATTTTACGGAAGATATGGATCGGAATGCCCGTCCGGTAAGCAGACCGGCGAATGTATCACAGGCACCCATGAAAGCCAGCGAGGGGATGATGCATAATGCGCCTACAGCAGCACGGCCGTTAAACCGGGCAGCGATGAAATCCGGATATGTGATGCCCGAAAATACGATGCGTCCGGTAAACAGAGCATCTACCCGCAGTGGTTTCGGTCGTACCGGCTCCGGCTCGCGAAGTGTTGGTGCCTGAACTCATTTTTTATATTTATGAAAAGACATATTATTGCTCCACGTCCCGGTTATGAGGAAAAGTTGGAAGAGTTATCGTTCAATTTTCATCACGAATACTGGCTTGAAAACAGCTATTATTCATTTACCCCGAAAGAGATTGAACAGATTGAGCGGGATACGAATGAAATTTATGAGATGTGTATTCACGCTGTGCAGCATGTGATAGACCAGGACTTGTTTCATTTGTTTGATATTCCCCAACCGTATATTAAACTGATCCGCGAATCCTGGGATGCAGATGACCCTTCGATTTACGGACGGTTTGATTTTGTTTTCAAGAACGGGCGATGTCATTTGCTCGAATTTAATGCCGATACTCCTACTTCGCTTTATGAAGCAGCTGTCGTACAGTGGCAATGGAAAGAAGATTGTTTTCCGGATGCGGATCAGTTTAATTCGATTCATGAACGATTGGGTGATGTTTTTCGCGAGTTGAAAGACGACTATGAGATCCCGGCAATGCATTTTGCGTGCAGTTATGAGAGTCTGGAAGATTTTACCACGACGTCGTATTTGCAAGATCGTGCCGCTCAGAATGGCATGCGAACTTCATTGACTGATATTGCTGATATCGGGTGGAATGGTTCATATTTTACCGATCCGTCAGAATTGCCTGTGCATGATATTTTTAAGTTATATCCATGGGAATGGCTTGTAAGAGAGGAGTTTGGTGAGTACCTTCTTGAGCGAACAACTAATTGGTTTGAACCGATATGGAAGATGCTAATGTCGAACAAAGCTATTTTGCCGATTCTGCATCAGCTTTATCCTGAAGACGAACGCATCCTGCCGGCCTTTTTCGAAAAACCAGCCACGATGCAGAGTTATGCCAGAAAGCCTATCCTTTCGCGAGAAGGGGCTAATGTGCAACTGGTTTGTAATCAGAAGCAAATAGCCGCAACGGATGGTGAATATGGCGACGGCCCTTTTATCTGGCAATCGCTTTGTCTGGATGATCATAGCGGTTATTATCCGATAATCGGATCATGGATCGTTGGCGGAGAAGCGGCCGGCATCGGAATCCGCGAAAATTCGAAAATTATTACAGATAATCTTTCTCATTTTGTACCGCATATTATTTCTGAAAAATAATCGAATAAAAAAACCGGCGATTTTGTTTCGCCGGTTTTTTTTATTCAGTATATCATACCCTTTATCAGAGCATCATAATCACGCCCAAACTCATCAGCGCGATAAATATCCAGAGAATTACTCCTTGAATCATTGGTTTGATACCTACCTGCCGGATGACCGCTTTCGAAAGACCGGTTCCGATCAAAAATAACGTTAAGGTAAGTCCCTTTTTTGAAAGCCATGTGATTGAAGAGGTAATAACAGCGGGGATCTCAATGAACGTATTGGCAATCATAGCCAATACGAAAAACAAGATGAACCAGGGAATCTGTATTTTACTTGATTTATTTTTGAAAATAAGCGAACTGACAATTGCCAACGGTATAATCCATAGAGCACGTGTAAGCTTGACCATTGTAGCAATTTCAAGTGCTTTCTCGCCATAGGCGGCGCCTGCCCCTACAACAGAGCTGGTATCGTGAATGGCGATCGCAGCCCATAAGCCGAATTGTTCTTGTGTCATATCCAGCATCCGGCCGATTGGAGGGAATATAAACAGTGCGATTGCATTCAGAATAAAAATAGTCCCCATGGCCACGGTTATCTCATGGTCATTCGCCTTAACAACCGGTGCTACCGCAGCAATGGCACTCCCTCCGCAAATAGCAGTTCCTGATGAAATCAGGTAAGATGTTTTTTTATCGATACGCATACGGTGCCCAAGGAAAATACCCAGTAACATGACAGATACAACCGATACGACGGTAAAGATCATCCCTTCTTGCCCGGCTTTTATCGATTCGTGCAGATTCATTCCGAACCCTAATCCGATAACCGAATACTGAAGCAGCTTTTTGGATACTTTTTTACTAACAGTCGGATAAGGATGTTCGGCATAAAGCGCAAATATCAAACCCATAAAAAGGGCTACGGCGGGAGAAATAAAAGGGAGAAAACAGAGCGCACTCAATGTGATGAAAAGAGGGCGGTTGATTTTGGTAATAAATACCGTGAGTTCATTCATATTTGAAAATCTTATATAAAAATTAGATGTAATATTCAGATTTCTTGATACAAATTTACAAGCCTGTTTCGACATATACCAATACAAAAAACGAATAGGTTATAACTATAAGTTATAACCTATTCGTTTAAATCGTTTTATTTTAAAACTGACCGGTAATGTATTGGATAAATTTATCTTCCAGGGCACCTGCTTTCCCTTGTAATCGAACAAAAGAAAACATCCGTTCGCATTCGAAATCAATAACATCTATAATTTTCAGCTTTCCGGCTGCAATATCGTTTTTAACGGCCTGAATAGAAACGATACCCAGGCAATCGGCATTTTCGAGAAATAATTTTATAGATTCCGTACTTCCTAGCTGAATCAATATATTTAAAGAAGCGGGTTTGATCTGATGTTTTGCCAACTCCATTTCAAGAATTTCAAGCGATCCCGATCCATTCTCTCTTATAACTAAAGGTAATTGTTTTAACTCGTCCAGAGTAATTTCGTCGTATTGTGCCAATGCCCTTTGGGTGCTGGTTACGACAACTAATTCATCTTTAATAAACGGAGTATAACGTAAATTCACCAATCGGCTACTCCCTTCTACCATTCCCAAGTCAATATGATGATCGATCAAAGCCCGTTCTATTTCACGGGTATTACCGTTCATAAGCGATACTTTGATGTTTGGAAACTTCTTAATAAATGTAGCCAGAAGCGGGGGAAGTACATATTGAGCGATCGTGGTACTGGCTCCTAACCGTAATTCTCCCACATAATTTTCGTTGAGCAAATTCATTTCGAAGTCAAGCTGTCGATAGCCATTCAGTATGGTTTCTGTATGAGAAAGGAATAACTCGCCGGCATGTGTCAGTGAAATTTTATTGCCCATCCGTTCAAAAAGAGGCATTCTGTATTCCTGTTCTAATTCCTGTATATGTTTCGTAATAGCCGGTTGACTGATGTATAGTTCCTTGGAGGCTTTT
>JAVWBH010000139.1:5510-7760 GCA_036649595.1 Bacteroidales bacterium | reverse complement strand
TGCCTCTCCTAATCGCCACATTTGGTCGCCTGCTCTATTTATCTCTTATAAGCCGTTTTCACAGGTCGGATGGCACATAGAGGCTTTTTATAAACATTGTTTCAGAATGCCCACTTTTAATGACTTATACTATACTGAAATCGGAAATGCTTATCTCGATCCGGAAACGACCAACCAGTATACTATCCGGAGCAGTTATACAAAGCAATTCTTATCCGAATGGATGCAGTCAGTAAATATACAGGCGGATGTTTATTATAACGAGGTTAAAAATAAAATTATTGCATATCCGAAGGGTGGGCAGTTTCGTTGGACAATGCTGAATCTGGGCACTGTAAAGATTAAAGGGGTTGAAATAAACCCCAAGGCAGTCATGAACTTCGGTCAATTGAATGCCATCCTTCAACTTAATTATACCTGGCAACAGGCACTCGACTGTACTGATCCGACTGAAGAATACTATAAAGATCAGATTCCTTATATTCCTCGCCATAGCGGTTCGGCGATTACGATGCTCGAGTGGAAACAGTGGCAGTTCAACTATAGTTTCATTTATGTGGGCGAACGCTATAAACGCTCAGCCAATTTACCCGAATTTCATGTGCAACCCTGGTATACCAACGATATATCCGTTTCACGTCGCCTTCAGACCGGTAAGTTGCGCTGGCTGTTTACCGGAGAGGTAAATAACCTGTTGAACCAACAGTACGAAGTCGTAGAGAATTATCCCATGCCGGGTATCAATTTCAAACTGATAATACGATTGATGATATGAGAAAATACATTTTGGGAGGAGGTATATTCGTATTTATACTCTTATTAGTAGGTTGTCGGAAAGATGAAATTCTTTATCCTTCACGTTATTATCAGGTAAGTTTGCCCGAATGGACCGATGTAAGTGGGTTTTATTTGCTGAATGAGGGTAATATGGGGTCTAATTCGTCGACTCTCGATTATTATGATTGTACGACGGGTATTTACCGACGCAACATTTATGCCGAAACGAATCCTACGGTAGTTAAAGAACTGGGGGATGTGGGTAATGATATCGGCATATACGGCAGTAAGTTATATGCAGTAATCAACTGTTCGCACAAGGTTGAAGTAATGACTGCCGACAGTGCCAAACGGATTACCCATATCGATATTCCCAATTGCCGCTACGTGGTGTTTGATAAAGGATACGCTTATGTGAGTTCTTATGTGGGGCCGGTGCAACTATCACCCACGGCACCCAAAGGAGCGGTTTACAAGATCGATACTGTAAGTCTTAAAGTGTTGGCTACGGTAGAAGTGGGCTATCAGCCCGAAGAGATGGCAATCTGTTACGGTAAACTTTATGTGGCCAATTCGGGAGGTTATCGCTTTCCGAATTATGACAATACCGTATCGGTAATTGATCTTGAAACATTTACAGAAGTGCGTAAAATAGAAACCGCAATCAATCTGCATCGCCTAAAAGTGGATAAGAGAGGATATGTATATGTAAGCTCACGAGGCGATTATTACGATATACCCTCTTGTCTTTGTGTAATTGATGCCTGGACAGATCGGGTAGTCGATACCCTTGATCTGGCTGTAAGCGATTTTTGCATATCGGGGGATTCGGCTTACCTCTATAGCACGGAATGGAGTTATCAAACGGGGAAGAATGAGGTTACCTATGGCATTTTGGATCTGAAAGAGCGTAAAGTAGTAAGCAGAAACTTTATAGCAGACGGTACCGAAAAGAAAATTAAAATACCGTATGGCCTGGCGATTCATCCGGTTACGAAAGACATATATGTTACCGATGCCAAGAGTTATGTAATACCCGGAACACTTTATTGTTTCAGTAGCGACGGGTATTTGAAATGGAAGGTAACGACCGGTGAAATTCCGGCACATTTTGCTTTTACAGGAAAATTCGACGATAAAATTTTTGATCATGAAAAATAAGATACGTTATCAAGCTTTGATTATTACAGGCGTTACCGTGATGAATCCACTGCAAATAATTGCACAACGCTCGCCTTATCTGAACCGGGTGCTGGAATTTGTGCCTGCTCCCGGGCAATTTGTCCATGAGATTCCAGAATATGAAACCGGTAATACGGCCGAAGATATGCGCCGGACAGCCGAAAGTTATCTCGCCAATAATGCCAAAAGCATGGTATCATTGGGGGCCTTCGGCGGTTACATCACTGTCGGGTTTGACCATACGATCGCTAATGTTCCGGGCGAATACGATTTTAAGGTGCTCGGAAACGC
>JAVWBH010000139.1:0-5500 GCA_036649595.1 Bacteroidales bacterium | reverse complement strand
CCGAATCCGGAGGCAAAGCCGGGCGGAAGCTGCGAACCGGGAGTAATTATGGTATCATACGATGCAAACGGAAATGGATTAGCCGATGACCCCTGGTATGAAATAGCCGGTAGCGAATATGGCCATCCGCAGACGATTAAGAATTACGAACTGACCTATTATCGCCCCGACCCGGAAAAGAAACCGGTAACAGATGCTTCACAACCTCATTATTCGGATCTCGAATATATTCGTTGGAGCGATAACCAGGGCAATACCGGATATCTTGGAAAAAACGTATTCCATAGTCAGCCCTATTTCCCGGAATGGATCGAGGGTGATAAATATACATTGCGGGGTACACGTTTACCTGATAATGGGGTAGATGAAAGCGGCTCGGGAAATTATTTCGTATTGTACGCTTTTGATTATGGTTATGCAGACAACCATCTGAATACCACTGATCTGTCGAATATTAAAATCGACTGGGCCGTAAATTCCGATGGGACTCCGGTGAAGTTGCCAGGTGTAGATTTCATCCGGATCCATACGGGAGTGCACCAGCAGAACGGTTGGCTGGGTGAATGTTCAACAGAGATATTGGGGGTAACAGATCTGCATCCGTCGGTTGAGGCTACCCTGCCACTCATTGAGCGGAATAACCGATTCGTATTTTATCCGAATCCGTGCGACGGTTTACTCACGGTAGAATCAGAAGAACCGGCATTAGCGTTGCTTTTGAATATAAGCGGACAGCCGCTTGCCCGTTATCAGTTAATATCCGGGAAAAACAGGCTTGATCTCACTCATTTGCCACAGGGAATGTATTTGTTACAAAGTGGAGATGCCATTGAAAAACTCTGGATTCGAAAATAAGAGATCCATCTTATTATTATTATAAACTAATTTCAGATTATGCGAAGATTTTTACTTGGTATGTCGGGGCTATTTGTCCTGACAGGGGCTTCTGCACAATTTAAAGTGCAAGGAGTACCTTACGATTTGCCTGTGAATAGGCGTGCTTATCAAGCTGATAAGCAATTGCTTAAGGCTGCTTTTAATGATTCGTTTACAATGGACCATATCGAAATGTGGAGTGGAGAAGGGAGTAACCGTGCCGCTCTCGCCATGCAATGGAATAACGGGCTTGAAACGAACGCTTTGGTATGGGGCTATCGTTGGGATGGCAAAGGAACCGGTGAATCGATGCTGCGGGCTATCGCAAAAGCAGAAACCCGCTTTTTTATTATGTCAGAAACAGGAACGGCATTCGGAAGTACGATTGCCGGTATCGGTTATGATGCGAACGGCGACGGGGCGTTTTCTGTTGTAAAGAATGGAGAAGAGTTTTTTCCGAATGAGGAGGGTGTGATCTTTGTCAGTGGCTATAATTATGACGGCTTTTCGCCAAAAGATGCCGCCGATTATTGGCAGTCAGGATGGAATTCCGGATACTGGTCATATTGGGTGAAAAACTCGGCAGCCGACAGTTGGGGATACTCTGGATTGGGTGCTACCACTCGCGAACTGACCAATGAGTGTTGGGATGGTTGGAACTTTGCTGTGAATATGAATGCTTCCGAGTGGTTGCCTTTAGCTGCGGTCGAAAAGCCGGGTCCCTCTGTTCCGCGATTTAACAAACATCCCGAAAGTATTTCTGCCGATCCGGGATATACGGTTACCTTATCGGTGGGTGTAGGGGGCACTAAGCCTTCGCTGCAATGGTATAAGGATAATGTTGCTATCAAAGGAGCCAACACCAAAAATCTTGTCCTTGGAGATACAAAAGAAACTGATTCGGGCATTTATCATTGTGTCGCGACGAATGATCTGGGAATGGCTGTTAGCGAAAAGGCTACGGTAGCGATTGGCGAAAAAACGTTAAGTTATGCCATCAACACAAATCAAACTGTCAAGGTAGAGGCTGATAAACGGTATGCCGGATTTATCGGCACTCTGAATATTCCGGCCACTGCTACGATCGACGGGAAATCATACCCGGTCACCGATATCGCACGCGATGCATTTGCAGGATGCGACCGAATCGTATCGGCTACGTTGCCTGCTTCAATTCAGACTATCGGAAACAATGCATTTAAAGAGTGTACGTCTTTGGCAGAGGTTGCCTTCGGATCTGAAATACGCCAGATTGGAGACTCTGCTTTCCTTGGATGTGCATTGTTACAGGAAGCGGTTTTGCCGAATACATTGATTCATATTGGTAAAAGAGCATTTGTCGGATGTGATGAATTGGAACGCCTGCATTTGGGTAATTCGATCGAATCCGTTGGAGAAGAAGCTTTTTATGATTGTCGAAAAGTAACCGAACTAACGATTCCGAAAACGCTGACTTCTATCGGAATGAAGTCTTTTTCGAATATGCAGGGGATCAAATCTGTCGTTTATCTGCCAGAAACCGACGAACTTCCGGAATACATCTTCCATAACTGGCGTACTCTTACTACGGTAGAATTGCCTGCTACTTTGAAAAAGATCGGGAAATATGCATTCTATTACTGTACATCATTACACACCGTATCGATGCCGGAGGCGATTGAGGAGATCGGCGACTATGCTTTTCACAGTTGCTCGAAACTTACGGCACTCCCCTTGAAACAAACTAAAAAAATCGGTCAGTATGCTTTCAACGGATGTTCTCTTCTTGCTGGTTTTAAGTTACCCGAAACGCTTGAATCGTTAGGCAAATATGCATTTTACAACTGTAAGAAGCTAACTGAAATCGTTATCCCCAAAGGAATTACGAATATTGGCGATAATACATTTTACGGTGCTACAGCTTTGACTTCTGTTCGTTTTGAAGGAGCGGTAACAACATTTGGTAATAATGTATTCCAGAATTGTACATCCCTTACTTCGTTTGCTGTGCCTGCAAGTGTTACGAAATTGGGTAATAATACATTCAAAGGTTGCAGTATGCTCGAAGAGGTATTCTTTGGGGATGAACTGAAATACCTGGGTACATCTTCTACCAACTCGAACAATATGTTTGAGAATTGTAAAAAATTGAAGAAAGTAGTATTGGGAGCCAATCTGACGGCGATAGGAAATTATGCGTTTTCTGGTTGTGCAGCGTTGCAGGAGATTATTTACACCAGTACTACTGCGCCGGCTGTACCGGGGGCGAATGCTTTTAAGGGTGTAAAGAATACTTGTAAGGTATATGTAGCCGGTGATCTGGAAGAAACATTCAAGTCAACAAATTATTGGAAGACACTGACAATAATTGGTGTCGACGATCCGGCACCCGTATATTGGATCGGAGAAGGAGAAAACAAAGCAACGGTCGCTATCAGTTGGAGTGATCAGAAAACGCCGGCTATACAACTTTGGGGCTATCGCTGGAAAGATACTGCTCCGAGTGCGGAGGAGGTGATAAAACAAATTGTAAAAGCAGATCCGCGCTTGTTTGCGGTAATTTGTCCTACTCTCGGGGCTATTAGCGGACTCGGTTTTGATTTGAATGGCAAAAATACCATTGCAATGATTGTAAGCGGCAATACCACTTATCCTAAATACAGTGACGACGGATTATTCGAAGCTACCGAAGCAAATTTCAGAGAATGGATTCCCGCCGATGGTGAAGACCATTGGAATGCTCCTTCAAAAGAACTAAGCGCTAATTGGAGTTGTTATTTGCGCAATGGTCTAGTCGGTTGGAGCGAAACGGAGGCTTCTTTACCGGCGGTGACCTTGAAAAATGGAGACTGCCTGAACTGGGTGTTTGATGCTGCCAAATGGGAGGATTGGAAATCAATCGCCAATTTTACGGCTACTCAGCCGTATGTAAAAAAAGAGATCGATTATACCAACGGATTCTTTGTAGTGAATGAAGATTGGTTCGGCTGGGATAACGGAACCGTGAATTTCGTTACCGATGCATATGAGATTATTTATCGTGCTTATCGTGATGAAAATCCGGGCGAAACGTTTGGTGTAACCACCCAGTTTGGTACTATTTATGGTGATAATTTCTATTTCGTATCGAAACAGGCTCATGCATCGGGCGAAAGTGCGGATAAAGGGGGACGATTGGTGATTGCGGATGCGAAGACATTGAAGAAAAAAGCCTCTTTTGAAGTGATTAATGGAGGCGACGGCCGCTCCTTTCTGGGAGTGGATCCTTCGATAGGATATGTGGCAACCGCTTCAGGAATAGAATTGTTGAATATTCCGGAACTGAAATTGATAGGATCTATCGAGGGTACCGGCGAAGGCTCGTCTTATAGCGGACAGATAGGAAACATGGAGCGTATCGGCAATCAGGTGTTTGCCTTGAAGCAGTCGGTAGGAATACTCGTAATAGATGCTGTAACCCATACGGTGCAACACACTATCAGTTGTCCGAATGCTTCTATGATGACTTTGTCGAAAGACGGTACTGTTTGGGTTGCCGTATCTGGTCAAAACAAGCTGATGGCAATCGATCCGGTGTCGCTCGCAACAAAAGAGATCAGTTGCCCGGCGGGAATAAAGGTTTCATCTAGTTGGGGTGCCTGGAATGCAGGTAACTTTTGTGCCAGCGCGCACGAAAATGCATTGTATCTGGCTACCGGGGGAGCATTTTCTCTTACAACCATTGTAAAATATGATATCGATAAAGATCTGTTCACTCCTGATTTCTTCATTTTGCCCGATCAAGATAAAACTAATAAGCAGATTCTTTATGGAGCGGGTGTTCGTGTGGATCCATTGACTGATCAGTTGGTAATCACAACGACCGAAGCAGGATACGGTAGCCATTATCAGAAGAACTGGATTCACATGGCAGATGCTAAAACCGGTAAATTGATACGAACTATTGTTCCCGAAAATTATTATTGGTTTCCGGCAATGCCAGTCTTTACAGATTGCTACGCACCCGAATTGAATGTTCCTGCGCAATATGAGGTTCAGGATCAGGAAATGATTATCCCGCTGAATACGCTTGTAACGGATAAAGACGGTCAGGATGCGGCAATCCGCGTATGGGCCTCCCCGGGCGATTGGTCGGTACTCTCTACAGAGGTTGCTTATCCAAACTTGAAATTGAGCGGACTGACTTCGGGCGAAACCGATCTTACACTTAAAGTTGAATCCAACGGAAAGGTAATTAGTCAGACTATTCCGGTGTCTGTTGCAGTAGGGACTTCTCTCAACGATGTTGAAGCAATTGTTGAGGTTTCTGTTTATCCGAATCCGGCATACGGGCAGGTTTATGTGAAGGCAGGAATGGATAATGAGGTTGTAATCAGTGACCTGAGCGGACGGTGTATTGAGAGTCGTATCCAGAAAAGCCCAACCGAACAATTTGATCTGACCGGATTGCCACAGGGTGTATATCTGGTACGTATCAAAGATGCGGAAAATTGCCGCACGTTACGTTTTATAAAAAAATAATACTCAAGATTATTTTTAATTTTAAAAGAGTGTGCCTAAAGGTATATCTTCTTTTGTACTTTAAATGATCTGATATGCTCTGAATCTGATAATTCAGAGCTGACAAAGAAGGCCTGGGCTTGAG
>JAVWBH010000138.1:545-7781 GCA_036649595.1 Bacteroidales bacterium | reverse complement strand
CTTTAAACTGAGTTCCGCGATCTTCATAACTGGTAAACAAATCGAAGCTCGCACAGCAAGGAGAAAGCAATACAATATCTCCGTCCGAGGCAAGCATGCGGGTTGCTTTTACAGCTTCTTCCATTGAGGAAGCATCCATCGTGGGTTTTCCCAGCTCATCAAAGAACGTGTGTAATTTCGAATTATCAATACCCATAAAGACAAGTCCTTTCACCTTATCTTTCACCAATTGTCGAATTTCGGTATAGTCATTGCCTTTATCCTTTCCTCCTAAAATCAAGACTACAGGGCGCTTCATGCTTTGTAACGCATACCAGCAAGAGTTTACATTCGTGGCTTTTGAGTCATTGATATATTCAACGCCCTCGATTCGGGCTACTTTTTCCAGTCGGTGTTCTACACCCTGAAAGTCCATAAGGGCATTTCTTATTTCTTCCTTTTTTATATCAAGGATATTGGCAGAAATGGATGCGGCCATCGAATTCAACAAATTATGTTTTCCTTCTATTGCCAGTTCGTCAACACCGATTTCAAAATGGCGCCCGATCGTATTCACGATCAGCTGCTCAGATTCAACGTAGGCACTCAGGTTATCCCCCGATTCTGCAAACGGATAAGAGCGGGCTTTTGGCGGATGATTGCGCACCTCTTTTGAGATGATCGGATCATCATTCCAGTAAATGAATGCATCTTGTTCGGTCTGATTACGGGTGATGCGAAACTTTGCGTCTACATAGTTTTGCATTTCGTAATTATACCGGTCTAAATGATCCGGGGTAATATTTAATAACACGGCGATATTAGCCTTGAAGTCATACATATTGTCGAGCTGGAAACTGCTCAATTCAATTACATAATAATCAAACTGCTCTGTCGCCACCTGTAATGCCAAACTCTTTCCTACATTGCCCGCGAGCCCCACATTGAGCCCCCCTGTTTTTAGAATATGATATGTCAGTAATGTGGTCGTCGTTTTCCCGTTGCTTCCTGTGATACAGATCATTTTAGCATTGGTATAACGTCCGGCAAACTCAATTTCCGAGATAACCGGAATACGTCGTTTCAAAATTTCTATCATGATCGGAGCTGTTTCCGGAATCCCGGGGCTTTTAATAACCTCGTCGGCATTCAGGATCAGCTCTTCCGTATGAGTACCTTCTTCAAAAGGGATCTCATACTGCCGAAGTAATTCTTTGTAATTTTCTTTAATAGGAGAGCGGTCTGAAAGAAATACTTCGAATCCTTTCACTTTAGCCAAAACAGCAGCTCCTGAGCCACTTTCTCCTCCACCTAAAACAATTATTCTCTTTTTGTCCATTTTTTATAGGTATATTTTACAAAGCAGGGTTTACCCCAACCTGACATTTATCTGATTTTTAAGGTCACAATCGTCATTACAGCCAATAGGATTCCGATAATCCAAAAGCGGGTTACGATCTTCGATTCAGGAATAGCAGCATGTGGTTTTTGTACAAATGCGGCAATACCCGAAACGGATGATTTCTGAAAATGGTGATGCAGAGGGGTCATTCTGAATATCCGACGTCCTTCACCGTATTTCTTTTTTGAATATTTGAAGTAAAATACCTGAATCATAACGGATAAGCTTTCAACGAAGAATATCCCGCAAAGAATCGGTAATAATAGTTCCTTGTGAATGGCGATAGCAAATACGCCGATAATTCCACCAATTGTCAGACTTCCGGTATCTCCCATGAATACTTGTGCCGGATAGGCATTATACCACAGGAATCCGATTGTCGCTCCGATAAAGGCACTCGCAAATACCACGAGCTCCTCACATCCCGGAATGTACATTATGTTTAAGTAGGATGCATATTCTACGTGACTTGATACATATGCCAGAATACCAAGTGTCGTACCGATAATTGCAGAGCAACCTGTAGCCAGACCGTCAAGACCATCCGTCAGATTTGCTCCGTTCGATACTGCCGTCACAATGAAAATAGTTACCAGTATAAATATTACCCAACCCCAGTCTTGGGCGCTTTCTCCCAGAAATCCAACTAAATCGGCATAGTCGAAGTTATTGTTCTTGACAAACGGGATTGTGGTTTGGGTTGATTTGATGTTTTCAGAAAGGAAGTTTACCGCTTCTACATTTCCTTTTTTCATCACTTCCTGATTTTGGCGGATTACAACGTTCGGACTCATATAAAGAGCCAGCCCCACAATCAGCCCCAATCCTACCTGACCTATAATTTTAAATCGCCCTTTTAATCCCTCTTTGTCTTTTTTGAAGACTTTAATGTAATCGTCTAAAAATCCGATGGCACCCAGCCATACCGTTGTTACAAGCATGAGCATCATATATACGTTGCCCAGTTTGCTTACCAACAGACAGGGAAGAAGGATCGATAAGATAATAATTACTCCTCCCATGGTAGGAGTTCCTTTTTTACTCATTTGTCCTTCCAGACCCAAATCGCGGATTGTTTCGCCAATTTGTTTGAATTGTAGTTTCTGAATAATCTTTTTCCCGGCAATCGTAGAAAAAAGCAGAGCAATAATAAATGCCATTCCCGATCGGAAGGTCACATAGTTAAACAACCCTCCTCCGGGAAGGTCAAACGTTTTATCCAGATAATTAAATAAATAATACAACATAAGTGAAATCGATTAATCTATAAACTCTGCTTAGCATGAAGCCAGCGTTTCCCGTACCACTTCGCGATCGTCAAAGTGATGTTTAATTCCTTTTACATCCTGGTAATCTTCATGACCTTTACCCGCAATAAGGATAACGTCGCCCGGCTGAGCCATCATAATGGCTGTGCGGATCGCTTCCCGACGGTCTGTGATCTGCAGTGTTTTTTTACGGTCTACAGGATCCAGTCCGGCTACCATATCTGCAATAATATCACCGGGTTCTTCAAAACGAGGATTATCCGAAGTCAGAATAACCTTATTACTGGCTTTCGCCGCTTCTTTGGCCATTAATGGCCGTTTTCCTTTATCGCGATTTCCTCCTGCGCCAACAACCGTTATTACGTTTCCGCGACCTTCGAGTACTTCATGAATGGCACTCAATACATTTGTCAGGGCATCCGGCGTATGGGCATAGTCAACAATCGCCGTGAATCCCTCTTGCGAGCGGATTGTCTCAAATCGGCCTGCGACCGGAGTCAGCAAACTGAGCTGTAACAATACCTCTTCCGGTTCGGCCCCAAGCTCTATTGCCGCTCCATATACGGCAAGCAGATTCGACGCATTGAATTTGCCTACAAATCGGGTCACCACCTCTTTTCCGTTAATGTCAAGTAACATGCCGTCAAAATGATCTTCGATGATCTGACCTTTGTAGTCGGCAAGAGTGCGCATTGAATAGGTGCATTTTTTTGCTTCCGTATTTTGCAACATGACCATTCCGTTTTTATCATCCAGATTAGTCAGGGCAAAAGCTTTTTTAGGGAGCATATCGAAAAATCCTTTCTTGGCTTTTAGGTAAGCTTCTACTGTTTGGTGATAGTCTAAATGATCGCGCGTAAGATTTGTAAAGATTCCTCCGTCGAAATTCAGACCCCCGATTCGTTTTTGCGCTACCGCATGCGAGCTCACCTCCATAAAAGCATATTCGCATCCGGCATCTACCATCTCTTTCAGTAATTTATTCAGAGAAAGCGGATCTGGTGTGGTATGGGTAGCCGGGATCTCCGTTTCTGCAATATAATTGCATACCGTAGATAATAATCCGGTTTTATATCCGAGTTTAGTAAAGAGTTTATACAGTAGGGTAGCGATCGTTGTTTTTCCGTTTGTTCCGGTTACGCCAACCAGTTTCAGCTGTTCTGACGGATAGCCGTTGAATGCTGTCGCCAGCAGGGCTATCGCGGCATTGCTGTCATCTGTCACTACATATGTGATTCCGTCGGCCAATTCGGCCGGAAGCGTTTCGCATACAATGGCAACCGCGCCTTTTTCGATCGCCGTAGGTATATATTGATGTCCGTCTGTAGCTGTTCCTTTTACGGCTACAAACAGGTTTCCTTTTTGAATGTTTCTTGAATCGACCTCAATACCCGTAATGCGGATGAGGTCATTCCCTTCGATTTTGATATTCTTGAATCGCTCCAGAAGTGTATTCAGTCTCATAGAGTTTTATTTTAAATTTAAAACGATGGTTTCTCCTTTTTGAAAGCGCTGTCCGGCAGTACGCGACTGCGAATAAACGCGTCCTTTTCCATTAATTTGTACACGAAGACCACAACTTTCTAATAAGAACAGTGCGTCTTTTGCCCCCATTCCGATAACAGAAGGGATCAGATTTTCTGTCGTTGAGTATTCTCGTAATGAGAGTTGTTTGTTTTCAATCCGGGCTGTTGTCCATTTCCATTCTTTTCCGTCGTCATCACACGGAATATCCAGTTTATCAAGTACCCGGATTAAATCTTTATATTGTCCGTTCTTTACCTGAGGAGTAAAAAGAGACGTAGAATCCCTTTCTACATCCACCGGGACATAACGACTTTGCGCATATGTGCGTTCGGCAATATGTTTAAATACCATTCCCGACATACCTCCTCCCGACGGGTATCCGATACGCGGATTCCGAATTACGACGATGCACGAGTAGATTGGTTTCTCTGCGGGAAAATAACCGCAAAAAGAAACCTGATGCGATTTGCCGCCCGCCTGATAACCCGCCTTTCCTTTTGAAATTTGGGCCGTTCCGGTTTTGCCGGCAATTTTAAGACGGTCTGATTTAAGCATTTTAGCAGTTCCTTCTTCCACAACACCTTCAAGCATTTTCCGGATCTCTTTTAGGGTCGATCGTTTGCAAATGCTGCTGTTGATAGTTTCGGGATTATACTCTTCTATCACATTACCATCTTTGAGAATATTTTTCACAAAGTAAGGTTTCATCATTTCCCCGTCATTTGCAATGGCATTAAAAAAGGCCAGCGTGTAGATGGGGGGTATCTGAGTTTCATATCCGAAAGACATCCAGGGCAGCGAGGTTCGGGCCCAGTATCGGGTAGAATCTTTCGGATGCCGGATTTTCGGTCGCCCGGATCCCGGGATCTTCATGTCGAAAGATTGATTCATATTCATATCATACAGAGCCTCCACATATTCGGACGGATTGTTTTCAAATCCTTTTAGAATAATCTTGGCTACTCCGATATTCGAAGAATACCAGATAGACTGGGCTGCCGTAATCTTGCCATAACCGCCATGATGCCAATTGTGGTCGGTCATTCGGGCTCCTTTATACATATAGATACCATTTCCTACATCAATCGTATCGTTCGGATTAATGATTCCCTTATCCAGCGCAACAATCATTGATGCGACTTTAAAGGTCGACCCCGGCTCAGATTCGTCTGACACAGCAAAGTTCTTTGTTTCTTCATATCGGCCCTGGGAGATACGGCCCAGATTCGAAATTGCTTTTATTTCGCCTGTTTTTACCTCCATCACAACAGCGGTACCTGATTCTGCATCAATTTCGAGCAGCTTCTCCATTAAGGCTGTTTGTGTTATGTCTTGTATGTCAATATCGATGGTCGTGGTGATATCTACTCCGTTTACGGGTTCTACCTCGGGAGTCGTATAATAACGGCCTGCTATTTTTTGACGCGTTCCAATACCCGGGCTGCCCCGCAATAACGAATCATATGCCAACTCCAGCCCGTTTTTTCCCCCTTTGTTCTTTTCGCCGTAAACATCCCCTACGGTACGGGACGCCAATGATCCGAACGGCTTTTTGCGTTGAGCCATCTGGACCATTTTAACACCACTTTTATGTGGGGGATATTTGAGTAAAGGAAGGGTGGCAAAATCTTTCATCTCCGTATAGGAAATTCGCCGGTGGATAAGGCGATAATGGCGGCTTCCCGAGTTATATCCTTTCAAGATATGACTGCGCCAACCGGCGGCAGATCTTTCTCCGAAACGATGGGCCAATTCGCGGCAAAGCGGTGTCAGGTTATTCATTAAAGAATCCCGTCGCAGTCCGTCGGCCTTAAAGTCCATATAAACATAATATTGCGGGATGCTACTGGCCATTAATCGCCCGTCGGAGGCAAATATATTTCCGCGTAAAGAAGGAATAATCTTATCCTCCGCTTTAAGTTGTGCTACTTTTTCGAGCCATTTCGATCGTTCAGGAACGATCGTCACCAACGCACTATATAAGATGCCGGCGCAAGCAAGTAACACCGCCGCTGCAATAATGATAAAGCGGCGTGAAAACTTAGCATCTGTATTTGGCATTCTATCAGTCATTTAAATTATAGGCCGGTTTGTCTGATTCTTCAATTTCTATTCCATTTTTGCGGATCAGCTCCTTTACCTGTGATGGCCGGCTGATACCGATCAGATCGGAAGAGCGGGTAAGCGCTTCATAACGTATATCGATCAACTCTTTTTTCAGTGTTTCAATTTCTGCAATCATTGTGATACAGGAAAATCGATTACTGATATACAAAAACATTAAGAGGGTGATTACCAAAACTCTTTTCCAATGCTTGATAAAAAAGTCTTTCGAAAAAAACTCGAACTCCGCTAATTCGTGAAGTCCGCTGAGTACCGACAAACGCGGTTCCTGAGGGTTTTGTTTATTTTCGTTTTCCAATGTGATGTCTCCTCCCGATTGTTTTCTGATTATAGTTTTTCGGCGATACGCAATTTGGCACTTCGGGAACGCGGGTTCCGTTCTACCTCCTCGTCTGAAGCGATAATCACTTTGTTATTGATTAACCGGAATGGTGTTTCTACACGGCCAAAGAAATCTTTTTCCGCTTTTCCCTCGAAATTTCCGGTTTTCATGAAGTTCTTAACCAGACGGTCTTCCAATGAGTGGTAGGTAAGTACAACCAGTCGTCCGCCGGGCTTCAATTCTTTTAATGCCTGCGTAAGCATTTGGCGAAGAGCCTGCATTTCCTGATTTACTTCAATGCGGAGTGCCTGAAAAACCTGGGCAAGTTCTTTCTTCTCCTGTTTCTTATTGATAAAAGGCTTGATAACCTCTAAGAAATCACCGATACGGTCGAATTTCTTGTTTTCGCGGGCCCGTACAATTGCGGCAGCAATACGACGGGAGCTCTTCATTTCGCCATACAGATATAAGACGTTTGCAATTTGCTCCTCCTCATACGTATTCAGAATTTCGGCAGCCGTCAGCGAAGCCCGTTTATTCATGCGCATATCTAATTTGCTGTCGAAGCGAAATGAAAATCCGCGCTCCACATCATCGAAGTGATGAAATGAAAC
>JAVWBH010000138.1:0-523 GCA_036649595.1 Bacteroidales bacterium | reverse complement strand
GGTCAGCTAATAAACCGTCAATTCCTTCTACGTCATGATAACGCATAAAATTTGAAAGGAAACGGAAATTACTTCGTACAAATGTAAAACGCTCATCATTCAGGATATTGTTTTCTGCATCTTCATCTTGATCAAATGAGTACAAATGTCCTTTTTTACCTAAGCGATTCAGTATTTCTTTGCTATGACCTCCTCCTCCGAATGTAACATCTACGTAGGTGCCATCCGGTTGAATATTCAGCCCGGTCATACACTCTTCCAATAGTGCAGGGATATGGTAAACAGCTTCTTGCATATTCAGTGAAAATATTTTGATTACTCTATAATAATGTGTAAAGGTAGCTATTATTCTGCTGAATAAATGGTTTGTATCCGGATTTTTAGTCAAAAGTTATCAACAATTAAAATACGTTATTTCTCTGTTTTCGACCCGTTGTCAGCCTGATTTTTGAGGTAGATAAATGATTTGTTTTTTGTTTGCGAACCTTGATATTTTGATTTTAGAAAGGGCTAAATGACTATA
>JAVWBH010000137.1:0-7791 GCA_036649595.1 Bacteroidales bacterium | reverse complement strand
ATGTTTTTAATTAATAATATATACATTTGAAATGTATTTGACCCATATTGTGTGAATTTGAAAATGCACCTAAATGCTTAATAGATATCTGTCGAAAATTTATTTCTTAATAATCCTACTGTTTGCATTTTTTGCTATCGAGCTTTATGCAAGTAATGATCTGCATTATCGTATGACCCACCTTTCCGTTAATGCAGGTTTGCCTCATCATAATGTAACTTCTGTTGTGCAGGATAATTATGGCTTTACATGGATTGGCACCAATGACGGCTTGGTGCGATATGATGGATACAAGTTTAAACAATACCGCCAGGCCGTTGCTGATACTGCATCCTTACAGGATAACCGGGTAATTTGTATCTATTTTGATTCGAAACAAAATCTTTGGGTAGCTACTGAGGGGGGAGGACTTCATGTTTATAATTATGACCGGGATAATTTTCAGAATTTCAGAATAGGTACTTTCCCGCAGGATAACCATATTTATTCGTTGTATGAAGATTCTGAAAAAGCACTGTGGGTGGGATCTACAGATGGCATTTTCAGAATTATATATGATCAGGAACCCCGACATTCGATTGTCCGGAGAATCCTTTCCGGGAATCCGCAAATCGATAATATATTCACCATTTGCCAGACAAAATATAAAAAAGAGATTCTATTTGGTACAGATAGAGGGTTGTATATACTGAATCCGCTTAAATTCAATAATGGGATCACGAAATACAAACAGCCCTCTAAAATCAGCATGTTGGGTGATAAAACAATTTCTTCATTACTGTCTATTTCATTTGATCGTATATTAGTTGGGACGGCTGATGGATTGTATTTGTATGAAGATCAAAATAGTGTAAAAGAGCTCACATTTTCCGGTTGTGTGTTGAAAGATATCCAGGCAATTTGTATGGTTTCGGATTCGGTATGTATTATAGGGACGTATCAACACGGAATATATCAACTCACGTATGGTGAAAAAGAGTTCTTAATACGCAGAATACAGTTAGAGAATAACACTTTTATCGAACAATCCCGCCTGAAAAGCTTATATGCAGATAAAATGTCAAATATATGGGTGGGGACAACTGATAACGGAATGGGATATTTTAACCTGTCTACTCCTCGTTTTAATACCCGATTTAAAAATCAGGACGGATCATGTGCTTATATCGTAGCATTTAGGGTGGCACAAGACAAACGGTTGTGGATCCAGCAACGTAATCAGGTACTCCGGGTATATGAACAAGAGAAGAGTACTCCTGTATTTTCCGGTTTCCAGCCATTTGCCAGAACAATATTTGAAGATAAAAACCACAATATATGGATTGCAGGCAAAAAAGATCTTTACCGCTTGCCAACTGGAGCGCGCCTTCCGCTGGAGGCCGCAGCTTGCCGAATCGTTATTCCCGATTCGCTAGCTGATTATGTATCTGAAATAAGAGATTTGAAGGAAGATCAATATGGTCATATTTGGATAGGATGTAAAACGGGTGTCTTGCTCATAAAACAGGAACTGGCAGGATGTACTACTTTTCGCTTTTATCATAAATTTAAAGCCTTTGTTCGTAATATAAACATCACTAAGTTGTATTTTGAACCAGAAAAGCATCAGGTGTGGGTGTGTAGTAAAGATTATGGGTTGTTTTTACGTAAATACAATCAACACGGGGATTTGATCGAAATAGGAAATTATGCAGATGCCTGTTTCCCGGAACAGTCCTTAAACAGTAATCATGTTTGGTCCATTAAGAAAAGCAGAAGGGGTGATCTTTGGGTAGGAACAGATTGTGGATTAAATAGGATTGAAAAAGTAAATGGGATTTATCAGATACAAACCCCGGAAAATATCAGCTCTCTTAAAAATAAACGCATAACTTCAATTCTTGAAGATAAATCAGGATTTCTATGGCTTACCTGCGGGGAGGGCTTGGTTCGGTTTTCGCCTGAATCCGGATCTGTAGATACTTATTCGGAGGAAGACGGATTAACAAACAGTGCACTTGTCGGAGAGAGTCAGTTGGATGAGGCGGGAAATATATATGTGGGTTCTATTGATGGAATCACGTATTTTAATCCTGATAAAATAGAAAAAAACCAGTTTAAGCCACAGGTGGTGATTACTGGATTTAAGGTATTTAATAAAGAAATAAAAGCAGAGGAAAAAATTAATGGTCGGGTATTGTTGAAAAAATCAATACTCAAGACCGATCAAATTACCCTAAAGCATACTGAAAATAATTTTCTTTTTGAATTTGCCGGTATTCATTATAATAAGCCCAATGCAAACCGATACGCTTATAAATTAGAAGGGTATGACAAGGATTGGGTTTACTCTGCGGCTGATAATCGGACAGCGGCCTATAATAACCTCAAGGTTGGCACGTATACATTTTGTATTAAAGCAGCCAATAGCGATCAGATTTGGTCAGATAAGATCCGGAAGGTTCAGATAACCATTCTGCCTGCACCCTGGTTTTCAGGATGGGCATATATGGGCTATACTCTCTTTTTGTTGTTTGTGCTTTTTGTTGTTTTTCGTTATTATAGAAAACAGGCAGCTTTAAAATATAAGCTAAAAGTATTCGAAATAAAACGATTACATGATCAGGAGCTAGCTGAAGTAAGAATGCGCTTTCATACCAATATTACTCATGAAATACGTACCCCTCTGACGCTGATTACCGCCCCTTTGCAGGATGCAATTAACCTGGCTGCGGGCAATGAGCATCTCAATACGCACTTGCAACTGATCAAAAGAAATGCAGACAGACTCTCGGGGATTGTGAATCAGTTTCTTGATTTGCACAAAATAGATAAAGCGGTATTGGGCCTAAAGATTAATCAAACTAATATTCGGCTCGTATTAACGGAATTGGCTGAAAACTTTAAACCCTATTTTTTACAGAAACATATTTCATTTGAGCTTGAGATAGCACCTTTGCTTGATACGATATGGGCTGATGAAGATAAAGTGATCAAAATAGTGTCGAATTTATTGTCGAATGCTGTGAAGTTTACAAATTACGGTGGCCAGATTCGATTGGAAGTTGAGGAAATTCCTGATCGGATACGAATCGTCGTGACAGATAATGGAGTGGGTATTTCAGAGCAAGAGCTACCTTCTATTTTTGATCGTTTTTTTCAAGCTGGAAACAATAAGGAAATGGGCTCCGGGATAGGGCTTTCTCTTGTACATGTATTAATACGGGTACATCATTGTACGTTACGTGTGACTAGCAATCTGAATCAAGGATCCGTTTTTTCGGTAGAGTTGCCAATAAAAAAAGAATTTTATGCTTCGCATGAAATCTATGAGAAAGAGTCTGTTCCGGTACTTTCCAGAGAGTCGGTTGTTATGGCGGAGGAAACTGTGGAAGCGCGCAAAATTATATTAGTTATAGAAGATGATAATGATATGCGTTTGTATCTACAGTCGATCCTTTCTGATGAATATACTGTTTTGGCAGTAGATAATGCGCAAGACGGCTATAAAAAAGGAGTGGAGGCGATACCTGATTTAATAATAACAGATCTGACGATGCCTGGGATGGATGGTCTGGAATTGTGCCGTGCCTTAAAATCAAATTTTCATACCAGTCATATTCCAATACTTATCCTTACGGGGATGTCGGCCGAGAAGGATATAACAGCCGGATATAAAGCGGGGGCAGAGGTGTATGTTACTAAGCCTTTTGATCCGGAAAGATTGATTATCCAGGTCAAAAATATGACTACTTATCGGAAGAAAGAGGTCACTGAACTTCAGTCAAAAGCGGAGGAAGAGGAAGATTTGCACGATGGATTTAACGAGCAAGAACGAAAGTTTATAACCATGCTGACCTCTTGTATTGAGGAAAATATGGATTCAGTTGATTATACAATAGAAGATATTTGCCGTGAAATCGGAACCAGTAGAATGCAGTTGCATCGAAAATTGTCTGCTCTTATGGGGCAGTCAACCTCCGAATTTATTCGAAACTATAAGATAAACAGAGCGAAAGAATTACTCGAATCCGGAAATTACAATGTAACAGAGGTGATCTATAAAGTGGGCTTTAAAAGTAATTCTCATTTTTCGAAAACGTTTAAGGAGATCCATGGAATACTACCGTCCGAATTGTTGCGGTGATCGCAGAATCTATACCCTCTTTAAAAACCTCCTATAGTCTCGTTGAAAAATCCTCCGGAGCAGTTGCAAACGCCACTATAGGGCAATATAAAAAGGAGTGGGCGAAATGCGATTTTTAATCAATCGGGAATTAAGAAAATATAGTTGAGGGTATAACAACAGATGAATTAAACGGATATTAAACAAAATGAGCCCGATGCAATACGGGCTCACTCTTCTATAAATTAATTAATTATCCAACTTTTGAGGTCTATCCCATTTTGGGCATACCCTCCGCCGCAGATTAATGCAATTCGGCTATTCTGTCTTTCATTTGTTGATAAAGAGCATCTTTCTTTTCAATATGACTCTTAATCTGGCGCACGAAAGTCTGTTCGTCATAGGATCCGCGTACTGCCTCGAAATCGGCCATACGCGATTCCGGATCATCAATCCCGAAACCAATTTGAGAACTGGACTGGAATTCTTTCGCCGCATCTTCAAGTAACATATTGTCAAAGCCGATAATCGCTTCATGCCAATATGCGAGGATATGTTCCAGCTCTTGTACCGTAATACCGGCCAGGTTGATATTGTACCATGATTCAATCAGATGTGAATTCCAGTTCCACTCCATTTCAGAGTAGTTGTTTTGAAGATCCTGAAGGGCAGACTGTACCGATTCGATATCCGTGATCAATCCTTCTTCAATACGCTCCAATACTTCGTTGAGTTCTTTTTTGGGAACCAGAAATCCCGACAGATCGGTCCATTCGCCCATCCCTTTTTCAGAATGGCGCACCAGGCATTCACGCAGTTCAACCAACGAGTTGAAAGAAGAATGTGTCATGCGTTTGATCAGCGTATTACCCAGATATCGCCGGATGGCTCTTTCATATAGTTTAATTCCTTTCTCCAGCGATGTGCGTTTGATAACGGCGCCCTGGAAAGTATAACGCAATGCATCACGCGGACTCTCTTCTTTTATTTTTTGTAAGATCTCAATTGCCCGCAGCATCTTACTCATTGTATAAGGACTTAATAAGTCGAAATTGATGATATCCAGCTTATTCGGATCCGAACGTTTGTCGCGCTCCGGCCATTTATAAGAATCGCGTACCGTACCAACGCGCTGAAGATTTGCTCCCGGCATGATGTAAGAGTCGGTACCCACCTGAATCAGATAAGAGAATGGCAGGTCGGAGGTATCCAGATGTGTCAGATGGCGCCCCATGACCATGGTAAACGGTCCGATTTTAGCCGGCCAGAGGATATAGGAGTCAGAGGCCATACGTCCTCCGCGCTCTACGATTCCCTGGTGGATAGGACCCAGTTTATACATATGGTTACTTTGATTAAAGCCCGAGCCTGCATTTAAGAATGAATACATGGCCGCAATAAGCAAAGAAGATTTATGCATGGATACGGAATACGGACCTGCAAAAATAGCACATGCTTCTCCGTTTTCCATCTGACAATTGCTAAACAAAAGCGAGTCGTGGGCGGAGAAAAGATGCCCTATATGACTTGCCTGTCCGATAAAACTACGGGTAATCTGTGCTCCGTCAGAAACAATTGCCCCCGAAGAGAAAATGAAATCACGGGCAACAACATTTGCGCCCACCCGGGTATGGGCGAACTCATTACTATTCACTGTCCCGTTTTCCAGCGAGCTCACGCCGTATAAGCGGGCATAACTGCCGATACGTACGTTGCGAATGGTGCCGCAGTTAAATATTTTGGTGTTTTTGCCGATCGTAGTAAAAGAAGATGCGTTTTTTTCGGCATATTCTGCAATCAGCTTTCGTAACTGGTCAATTAGCGTCGTGCGGTGTCTGTACATGGCCATGATGTAAGCGATCTGAGAAGACAGCTCATTGTAAATAGGTACTTCCCGACCTCCGGTTTCATTTAGAACATGTGCGTTGATATTATTGCCGAAACGTGATTTTCCATCTGCCAGAATACAATGTACGCCTATAATCTGGGCTTCATTTTCAATGCGGCAATTTGCCAGATAACCTGAAATGTTATCAATGATCACGTCATTGCCTATGCGGCAATTATATAATTGTACACGATGAATACCTGAATGGCGTTGTATTCCTCCTTCGAGCGTAAAGGTTTTTTTAAAAGACCCCAGACGAATATCTCCTCCGAAACGAACGTAAGAAATATGAGCCGGATCGAAATCACTGATTACTAAAATCCGGGTCCAATCCTCACTAACACAATGTTGGTGCTGTAACTGGAGGATTTCCGCATTCGATAGTTTTCTGAAAGTATTCATGATTAAATTTTAGTTCATATAAAAAAATAACGCGTATCGGCAGAATGTATCTGCTAATACGCGTCAAAAATAATAAAATATTTTAATATTTATGAGTATTTGTTTTTAATAAAGCATCTTTTCGAATTGAGAAGATGATCCTTAAAAATAAATTTAAATTACGGGTTATGCCTCGTAATTCTCATAGTCTTCATAATCTTCATCGTATTTCTGGAAAAGAAAATCATTGTACGGGAACCGCTTTACATGAATCTCTTTTACCATCTCATACATACGTTGTTTCAACTCCTCAATATTTTCTTTCTCACGGGCTGAAATAAACATACAGTTATCTTGCATTTTTGCCATCCAGGTAGCTTTTAGCTCTTCCAAAGGTATATTTTCTTTTGTCCGCGGCGAAAGGTCGTCCTCTGGTTTCTCAATATGGCTATATGCGTCGATTTTGTTGAATACCAATAGCATCGGTTTGTTTTCTGCCTGGCAGATCTCGTTGAGTGTTTTATTTACCACTTCGACCTGATCTTCAAAAGTGGGATGTGAAATGTCTACAACATGGATCAGCAAATCAGCTTCGCGTACTTCATCCAGGGTTGATTTAAACGACTCAACCAGGTGAGTAGGCAATTTTCGGATAAACCCTACCGTATCGGCAAGCAGAAAAGGAAGGTTATCGACAATTACTTTACGAACTGTTGTATCGAGTGTCGCAAATAGTTTGTTTTCAGCAAAGACTTCCGATTTACTCAGCAGATTCATCAATGTTGATTTCCCTACGTTGGTGTATCCAACCAATGCTACGCGTACCATTTTACCGCGGTTTTTCCGCTGGGTAGATTTTTGTTTATCAATCTGGCGAAGTTCTTGCTTCAGACGCGAAATTTTATCCAGGATAATACGGCGGTCGGTTTCAATCTGAGTTTCACCCGGCCCGCGCATCCCGATACCCCCTTTTTGGCGTTCCAAGTGAGTCCACATACGCGTAAGGCGCGGCAGTAGATATTGATACTGCGCCAGCTCAACTTGTGTCTTTGCACTGGCCGATTGGGCGCGTTTGGCAAAAATATCAAGAATCAGAGTTGTCCGGTCAAGAATTTTGACCTGTAGCTCGCGCTCAATATTCTTAAGCTGTTTGGGTGAAAGGTCGTCATCGAAAATAACCATTCCGACTTCGTTTTCCTGAATATATTGTTTGATTTCTTCCAGCTTTCCGGTACCGACGAAAGTTACCGAATTGGGCTGTTCGAGGCGCTGAAGAAAATTCTTCACCGGCTCTGCGCCTGCCGTTTCGGCAAGAAAAGCAAGTTCATCGAGATATTCATTGGCTTTCGACTCATTTTGCGTGTTGGTGATCAAGCCCACCAATACCGCTTTTTCATTCTATTGTTTTGATAAGATG
>JAVWBH010000136.1:7548-7832 GCA_036649595.1 Bacteroidales bacterium | reverse complement strand
GGTGCTCAATATAATGGAAGTCCGGGTATGGCGGTTCTTTCTCGCGGAAATGAAAATCTGACATGGGAAAAGACTACGACTACCAATGTGGGGCTGAAATTAGGATTTATAAACCGTATCAATCTGGGGGTTGAATTCTATAATAAGAAAACAACCGATATGTTGATGGAAGTGCCTATTTCATATGCATCCGGATTCGGATATAAATGGGACAATGTCGGATCAGTGGTAAACCGCGGGGTTGAGCTGGACTTCAATTACGATATTATCCGTGGCCGCTCATT
>JAVWBH010000136.1:0-7538 GCA_036649595.1 Bacteroidales bacterium | reverse complement strand
AACTGGAATGTAAATGCGAATGTATCTTACAATCATGATGAGATTACAGAGCTTTATAACGGGCTGGATACATACGATATGTCGAACTCAGGAACGATGTTGAAAGTGGGTCACTCTTCAGGTGAGTTTTTTGTAGTTCGTTATGCAGGTGTAAATCCGGCCAACGGAGACGCCTTATGGTATGACAAAGATGGAAATATTACGAGCAAGTATAATGAAAAAGACCGTGTATTGGTTGGGAAGTCATTCTATGCGCCGTGGCAAGGTGGTTTCGGAACTACTTTCAGTTACAAAGGTATCTCGCTGGGTGCTCAGTTTAGCTGGGTTGCGGATCGCTACATGATGAATAATGACCGCTTCTTCGATGAGAGCAACGGTACGTTTACCATGTATAACCAGTCTGAAAAATTGTTGAACCGCTGGCAGAAGCCGGGAGATATTACTGATATTCCGCGTCATGGTATCCTGACAGAAATGGATTCTCACTTGTTGGAAAATGCCTCTTTCCTGCGTTTGAAAAATGTGACGATAGGGTATGACTTGCCTTCAGCATGGTTGAAAAAAACCAAGGTGATAGAGCGTGTCCGTATCTATGGTCAGGGTCAGAACTTGTTGACATTTACCGGTTTCTCAGGTATGGATCCTGAATCAAGTTTAAATATATATGCGGCTACTTATCCGTTAACCCGTCAGTTCTCTCTGGGTGTAGAGGTGTCGTTTTAATAAGTAGTTGAAAAACAAAACAATAATGATGAATAAACTAAAATTATATACTCTCATTGCAGTTTCACTGTGTATGTCGGCGTGTAGCGATTTTTTGAAGGAATTTCCCGATTCGGCTATTCCGGAAGGAGAGGCAATGTTGACATTGAATGATTGTTCGGAAGTAGTATTAGGTATCTACAGCTGTTTTAAAAATCCGACTCTGTATAGCGGGGCAATGACTTTGCAGGATATTCAGGCTGATTACGTATATGCGGCAAAAGGTTTTAATAATACCTATGGCGAAATATATCGCTGGGATATTCGTGCTACAACCTCTTATGTAGATGGTATTTATGCAGGTCTTTACCAGATCGCTTCGCGCTGTAACTTCTTCATGGATTACAAACACAATGTTGAGGCAACTCTGCAGACAGAGGCGGACAGAAAAATATTTAACCGCCGTTTGGGGGATGCACAATTTGCACGTGCATTGGCATATGCCGATTTGATCCGTATTTATTGTGAGGCATATGACCCGGCTAAGGCGCATGAGCAGTTGGGGATTTCGTTGGTAGATACTTACAGAGGACAGGTTGTGCGCCCGCGCTCAAGCCTGAAAGAATCGTATGAGTTTGTATTAAACGACCTGAACCAGGCTGAAGAGAATCTGGATCGTGAAGGTGCTGACACGGAATATTTTACAAAAGGAGCTGTATGGGCCTTGAAATCACGTGTATACTTGTATATGCATGAGTATGAAAAGTCGGCCGAATATGCTCAGAAAGTGATGGATAAAGATTATTATCAGTTGGCTGACGCAACGAAACAACAATTTGTTGATCAGGAAACAGGTGCGAAGATGACTGAGTATGATGTGTTGTGGCGTTATGATGAAGGAAAGGAAATCATCTGGAAGATCGCAATGAGCACAACAGATAAAGGTGGTAGTCTTGGTCGTGTTTTCTTAGGATATAACAGTGCTGCTTATTATCCGGATTTTATTCCGGGAACAGAGGTGCTTGCTAAGTATGCGATGAATGATGCGCGTTATCCGTCTTTGTTTGCAGATATCAGAACTGGTCACGGATATGAAGCAACGGTATTGAAAAAATACATGGGTAACCCGGATATTGATGCCGGCGTTGACCGCTTTTTTGTAAACAAACCGAAAGTATTGCGTTTGTCGGAGGTTTACCTGATTGCCGCAGAGGCATATGCTAATCTGGGCAAGCTGGATAAAGCGAACAGTGCATTGAACACACTTCGTATGAAGCGTTTGAAAAATTACGGAGGAGCTAACTATGCTGCGTCCGAAATTATCGGCGAGATTCAGAATGAGCGTTACTGCGAATTGATTATGGAAGGGTTCCGTATTTCAGATTTGAAACGATGGAAACAAGGCTTTAATCGTAAACCGCAACAAAATGTGTTGGACGGAGCTAAAGAGAGTCGCCTGAAAGTGGCTGCCGGACGCCCGGAATTTACATGGCCTATCCCTCAACATGAGCTGGATGCTACTCAGGGTGTTGTACAGCCAAATGAAAGCAATAAATAATAAAAATGGAGGATTCTTCTTTTGAAATGATGTAGGAAGAAGAATCCGACTTTAAACAATATAATGGGAGATGAAAAAAAATAAATTCTATCCACTTTCGCTTCTTTTTTTCTTATGTGCCGCTTTAACGAGCTGTAATGAGGAAAAAGTACTCTATGGCGGAAATGAATATGTAATGTTTGCCGATACGCTATATTACATGCCCGTAACGCCTGATGCTGAGAAAACATTTGATGTGGTTGTTTCAACAACTAAAAAAGATAATAAAGATCGCACGTATGGTGTTGAGTTGGTTGTTAACAAATCGAATGCGATTGAAGGACGTCATTTCGAATTGTTGACGAATAACGTAACAATCAAAGCCGGTGAACTGACTGGCGTGGTGCCAGTGAAAGGTCATTATGATCATATCGCGTATGGCGACAGCCTGGCATTGACACTTCGTTTGTTGACTCCGAAAAATGAAAGCTGGGATATGTATGGAAAAGAAACGAATGTTTCTCTTATTAAATGTATTCCTTTCTCGATAGATGATTTTACCGGAAATCTTAAGTTTTATGCAAGTTTTCCTTTCGATCAGTCTGTCATTTCTTTCTATGTGAAATCGGAAAAATTGAATGACAGTACGTTGATTATCAAAGAAGCATTCAGCAGCAAATATGATTTGAAAGTTCGCTTTAAGGATAATAAGGTAAATCCATTAGAAACTTCACTATCGGTAGCCGAACAGGTTGTTTTTGCAGATGCCGGAGTAGGGCGTGTATATGCTTCTACGGTTGATACAAAACCTTCATTCTATTCTTCACATATGCGTTCGTTGTATATGTATCTGGATATGTTTGTTCCGGAAGTGGGTACATTCGGGGTATATCAGTACATGTTTAAGTGGGTACCACAGTCGGAGGTTGATGCTGCCAATAATAGCACCAATACTCCTTTTATGATGAAAAATGCGGCGTTTGATTTGAAAAAAAGTAACGATTAAAAAATTATTTAATTCCATTTTTAAACTATTTGAAATATGAAAATGCTGAATTTGAAAAAATCAATGTTTGTTTCTTTTGCCGCTGTAACGCTTTTAGGTGCAGTTGCATGTTCTGAGTCTGATGATAAAAACCTGACAGCTATACCTTCAAAAATAGAAATTGAAGACTTTTCTATATCTGTGGCACAGGGAGATTCGACACTCCAATTTTATGCGGCAGATAACTGGACTGCTACGCTAAGCACTACTTCATGGATTGAAATTGATCCGATGACTAAAGTAGGCGGAAAAGGAGATTCAAAAGTGATTCTTAAATGGAAAGAGTCAACCGGAATTAAAGAACGTTCGACAGAATTGACCATTTCTGTTGCAAATGAGAATCCGGTACGTATTAAAATCACACAGTTGCCTAATAAGCCTGTTTTGATTCTTGATCGCGAAGAATCTGTATTGAAGATCGATAAGAACGGTGCAAAAGGAAGAGGTTTGTTTACAGACACAATGACCATTAACTCGAATATCAAATGGACTGTTAAAGAAAAACCATCTTGGATCGAATATACATTTGTAGATGGCAAGGAGTCACAGGACGGTGTGCCTACTACAGTTCGGGTAGTACTGTCGGGTTCTTCAGATATGTTTGATAAGGAAGTGATGGCTGATCATGTCGTATTTGGAGCTGTTGCCGCAGATGATAATAATCAGTCGGTATCTGTAAAAGCTGTATCAGAAATGGTTGTTGTAGCATCTGCATCTGAATCGGATAATACACCGATTTCTAAGATCGTAATGAAACAGTCGGGCTCTGCAGGAGGTCGTTTTGTTGCTCAGGTAGTAGTAAAGACAAATACTGGCTGGATTCTTGAAAATATTCCGGAGTGGGCCGAGGCTTCTGCCTTGAACAATGCTACGGAGTATGGAAAATATCTTATTACGCAGAAGCCCGTTTCTATTGTAATGAAGGATGAAAGTCTGGATACAGATAAGATGGCGCAGACCGTAATTTTCCGCGACGAGAAAACAGGACTTCGCCAGGAGGTTGAAATCATCTTCCCGGGTACCGGTAACGATTATTTCGAATCGAAGCTGGCTTTACCGCTGGATTTTAGTTTTCATGCATCTCGTTTTAATCCGGATTGGAGTGAGAACCCGGAAGCGATTCTTTCATTTGATTTCGATATGGTTTCTGCAAAGGATTATCAGACAATCGAAGAGGCGCCGTTCAATATTTACTTCTTGAAATCTCAAAATGGATTCCTGTATAAGGAAGAGGTTTACTGGGCGAATGTTGACTTCGCGGAGAATCAATTGGCGCGTACTGCTTTAAATGTTAAACGTCTGACATTGTTTGTGAGTGACCGCAATATGGGTATGGAGGAGAATAAAATTGAATCTCGCCAGGCATATATGGTGGTTGCTCCGAAAAACGTAAGTTTTGACGATTTGTTTATTCCTGGTACAGAAGACCTGAAAGAGGAATATCCTGGTACGCTTATCGCTCAGAGTGGAATTGCTTTGGTTGACCCGGAAACAGATATCCCGGATGTGGTTTCTTTTGAAAAAGAAGGGGGTGAACAGTTCTTTACCATGACAGCGATTACTCAGTATTCTTTTGTTGTGCGTGACTTCTCAAAACCGGCTGATGCCTGGGATGCCTGGACCGAATTCCCTACAAATGATTGGATTTCGTACGAAGTAGAAAATGATGATCAAGGTAACGCGGCTTATCTTACATTCAAAGCAGCGCCAAACGAAACGAATAAAAAACGTGAATACCTTGTGCGATTGACAGAATATCGTACTGCGACTGAAGAAGAGTTTATCGTAAAAGAATTTACGGTTTCTCAGTTGGGCGAATAATCAATCACAACAAGTTTAATTAATAAACGATCAAGACACGTGCCGTTTATAATCGACGACACGTGTTTTAATAAAAAAATCGATGAAGAATTTATTTAAAAATACAGGTCTTATCTGTTGTCTGCTTGCTTGCCTTTTAATGGTGACGGGCTGTTCGGATGACTCCTTGGATAAACAAACTTCAAACTTCGGTTATTTTCAGTTGAAACTACGCAAACAGATTCAGACGTATGCGTTGACCGGAGGAAGTGAGCTTGAAAATTTGAATGATGCAAAGAAAATTCAGATTGACTTGCTATATAATAACCGTCAGTTGTCTCAGACATTGAATTTGGCTGCAAGCAGTGCTGAAGCGGCAGAGTTGGGATTGACATCGGAAACGATCGAATTATTGGCCGGTAATTATACGTTGACCGGTTATAAAATTTACGGCGAATTTATTGAAGGTGTAACGGAAGGCGATTCTGCTCCGATTTTGCAAGAAGGCGAGCCGGATGAACCAATGCATTTCGACGTAGTGACTTCTCAGCTTAAAATCGTTTCGGTAGATGTGACGGCTCAACGCAGAGGTCAGCTTTCTTTGATTTTGGACAAGGATTTCTCGAATATCAAACCAGAGATGAAAGCTGCCGGTTTTGATCCGGAGTCATTCCGTTATGACGATATCGCGAAAGTTCAGATTGATATTAAAGCCGGTCAGAACGGAGCTATCCGTCAATATGAGTTTAAAACCCGTCGTTCGAATGTAGATTATTTGTTTCATACGGATACTGTAAATTTACGTGTTAATGATTATAACATGGTGCAGATGCGTCTGATGGACAAATATGACAAATTGATTATGGTTGTTGACAAACCTCACCGATTTGTAATCGAAGACGAAACCCTGCTGAGAGAACCTGTAAGCATTGATATGCCGATGACTCCTGCATTCCGTGATTATATCGCTTTATATAATATCTGGAAAGCGATGGATGGTGAGAACTGGAGCTGGTTAGGAAACGGATTTAATCCGGGAGCCAACTTCTTGTTTACATATAGTGACGGAACTCCGCGTCCTTTCGATTTGTGGGGAGCACAGCCGGGCGTAGCGCTGGATGCCAGGGGGCGTGTAAAAAGCTTGAATCTGGGATCTTTTAATCCGAAAGGTATGGTTCCGGACGCAATCGGAGATCTTACTGCTTTGCAGACATTATACCTGGGTAACCATACAGACGAGGCGTTGATCGACCCGAACGAAGGAATGGCTTCGATTGATCGTTATGCATTGGATTTAAAAGGTATTGATCTTCGTGCAAATCGTATCGCGATTGCGAAAGAAGAGTTGGCAATCCGCCACCCACGTAAAGCGTCGACCTTGACAAGCTGGGATAAAAAACCGGAACCGTTCCGTTTCGCTACTTATGGCGGGGTTCAGGTTTCGGATGCTTCTAACCGTATCACCGGAATTTCTGAAGCTATCGGAAATTGTAAAGAGCTATCTTATCTGAGTGTGGCAAAAGGTTTGGTTACGGATCTTCCTGAATCGCTTGGCGATTTGGATAATCTGACTGACCTGGAAATTTATCAGTGTCCGATGTCTGATATACCTGCGTGTGTATTAAGAATGAAAGGCCTGGTAGCGTTCAATTTTGCCTCGAATACGAATCTTGATCCTGTAAAAATTCAGGCTTCATTGCGTAAATTCTTCGACGGACCGTCAAACAAAGTTGTTCAGTTGCTTTATCTGCCATATAATAATCTGACAGAACTTCCGGATAATCTTAATAAGATGACTAATCTGGGATTGTTAGACCTTGCCGGAAATAAACTGACATCTGTTCCTATGTTAGGTAAGGATGTTGCTTTGGTGCAATGTTTTCTTGATGAAAACCAGATTACGGAGATTCCTGAAAACTGGTTCTTTATTGATGATTTAGAGAAAATTTCTTTTGCAAACAATAAGCTGACAACGTTCCCTAATATGTTTGATGCGAAGTCGGCATATACAATCTCTGAGATAAACTTAAGCGGAAATCATATGAGCAAGATGCCTGAAAACTTCCGTGGGGTAAATGTGGAGATCTTGAATATGAACAGCAATTATTTTGACCATTTGCCTGAAGAGTTTTCGGATACGGAATCGAAATTTAACTTCTTGCAGATCTCAAATAACAGACTGGATACGATTAGCCCGAATTCTGTTAAGAATCTGAAGAATCTGAAAGCATTAGAATGTACAGGTAACAGATTGCGTAATATACCGAATGAATTTAATATAGAGGCTCTTCCATTTATGACAGGTGTTGACCTGAGCATGAATCAGTTCGAAAGATTCCCGATGGAAGTGTTGTACGTAGGTGCATTGACCGAATTGCGTATGGCCAGCCAGTTTAATCATCAGACAGGAAAAAGAACGCTGGCAGAATGGCCGGAAGGACTTGATCAACATCC
>JAVWBH010000135.1:0-7897 GCA_036649595.1 Bacteroidales bacterium | reverse complement strand
TCTTTGTTTGTCAGTGGTATACAGGTAACCGGCGATCAGGAAGACAATCTGGTGGTAAAGGCTTATCGCAAGCTTCAATCTCAATATAATCTGCCTGGAATTGACGTTTATCTTCATAAGCATATCCCTTTCGGAGCGGGTATGGGAGGTGGGTCTGCTGATGCTGCCTTTATGTTGAAAATGTTAAAAGATTATTTCGGATTATCTGTTTCGGCTGAAGAACTGGAAGTTTTAGCAGGTGAGCTGGGAGCGGATTGTCCTTTCTTTTGTCGGAACAAGCCGGTTTTTGCAACAGGAACAGGAAATGTGTTTTCTCCCGTCCGGTTTTCGTTGAAAGGGTATCACTTGGTTATTGTTAAACCAGCCGTAAGTGTATCGACAAAAGAAGCTTTTTCCGGTATTACCCCAGTCTGCCCGCAACAATCCGTGCGGGATATAATCGAAAAACTACCCATTCAGGACTGGAAAGCGTGTCTGAAAAATGATTTTGAAAAGACCGTCTTTAAGCACCATCCTGAATTAGAGCGGATAAAGAATCTTCTGTACGGGCAAGGCGCAGTTTATGCCTCCATGTCCGGATCCGGCTCTGCTTTATTCGGTATTTTTAATCAGGAAATCAATGCGAAGAGCCTTTTTCCCGATTGTTTTGTTTGGGAGGGACCCTGCGAATACTGATAAATTTGACAAAAACGCATAGAACCTGTCAAAAAAGCATCTAAACTCTACGCTATAGCTGACAAAGATTCAGTATTCGGAAATGGCTCTCTTTTTGTATATCGTAGAGTAGATAACAAGATAAACCTAAAAATAATTATTATGTCGGCAAAAAAACATAAAGAAGAAGTTCCTCATCAGGAAGAGGAAGTAAAAGTGGTTGAGAATACATCAGAACAAGGACCGGCAGAGGATAAACCGGAGTTGGAATTACCGGAAGAAGGTGTTTCGGCTCAGGAAGAAATCAATCAGCTGAATGGTAAATGTGACGAGTTGCAGAAAAAATACGATGAGATGCATAATGACTACTTGCGTCTGATGGCAGATTTCGATAATTACCGTAAACGTACCCTTCGTGAGAAAGCCGAATTGTTGAAAAACGGTGGTGAAGATGCATTTAAGAAACTTCTTCCGGTAGTGGATGACTTTGAAAGAGCTCTTGCCGCACTTGAGTCATCGGAAGATATTAATGCCGTAAAAGAAGGTGTAGATTTAATCTATAATAAATTCAAAAACTACCTGGAGGCAAATGGGGTAAAAGAGATCCCTGCGACCGGTGAAGATTTTGATACTGAAATCCATGAGGCTATTACTACATTCCCGGCTCCGACTCCGGAACAGAAAGGGAAAGTAATAGACTGTATGACCAAAGGTTATAAGTTGAATGACAAGGTTATTCGCTTTGCTAAGGTGGTAGTCGGAGAATAACCAGTAAGCTGAAAATACAATGGCTAAGAGAGATTATTACGAGGTGCTCGGCGTATCGAAGGGCGCTACGGCGGACGAAATAAAAAAAGCTTATCGAAAGAAAGCGATTGAATTTCATCCGGATAAAAATCCGGGAGATAAAGCTGCCGAAGAAAAATTTAAGGAAGCGGCTGAGGCGTATGAGATATTGAGCGATCCCGATAAACGGAAACGATATGACCAGTTTGGCCATCAAGGTGTCGGCGGTGCTGCCGGTGCCGGAGCAGGTGGTTTCGGTGGTGGTTTCAGCGGTCAGGGAATGTCTATGGAAGATATTTTCTCTCAGTTCGGTGATATCTTTGGCGGACATTTCGGCGGTGGCGGCGGCTTTGGCGGCTTTAGCGGTTATGGCGGCGGAGGCGGAAGTGCCAGTCGTCCGCGTGTAAACAAAGGATCCGACCTGCGTGTGAAAGTGAAAGTTACTTTGCAGGATGTTGCTCACGGCGTTGAGAAGAAGATTAAGGTTAAAAAACTGGTTGCTTGTAAAGCATGTAACGGAACAGGGGCTGAAAATGGTAACAGTTTCCATACCTGTACTACCTGCGGAGGTGCCGGAACCGTTAATCGGGTTCAGAATACCATGTTCGGATCGATGCAGACTCAGGCTGCCTGTCCTACTTGTAACGGAACAGGAAAAGTGGTCGACCATAAATGTTCACAATGTAGCGATGGAGTAAAACGGGAAGATGAAGTAATTACACTGAATATCCCGGCAGGAGTATACGACGGAATGCAGCTTTCGATGGCCGGTAAAGGAAATGCCGCTAAAAACGGAGGTCAACCGGGCGATCTGATCATTGTTATTGAAGAGATTCCGGATGCAGATTTGATCCGTGATGAAAATGATCTGATATATAATCTGTTATTGAATTTCCCTGTTGCCGCATTAGGTGGTTCGGTAGAAGTTCCTACTATTGACGGTAAGGCGCGCATTAATATTGCTGCCGGTACGCAACCCGGTAAGGTTTTGCGTCTGAAAGGAAAAGGTTTGCCTTCGGTCAATAACTATGGTACGGGCGACTTGCTGGTTAATGTTACTGTTTACGTGCCTGAGTCGTTGAGCGACGAAGAGAAAAAATCAATTGAAAGATTGAAAGACTCGCCTAATTTTACAGCAAGTAAATCGGTGAAAGAAAAAATCTTCAGCAAGTTTAAACACATGTTTGAATAACATTTCGAGAATATATCATAAGACGCGGAACTGGAGGTAGTTCCGCGTTTTGTTTATTATTACTATCTTTGCACAGCGAAAAAAAATAGGTTGTAATACATATATAAGCAAAAGCATAAATATCATTATATAATTATGAGCAAAAGAGATTATTACGAAGTGCTGGAAGTAGACAAAAATGCTTCTGTTGATGAAATCAAAAAAGCCTATCGTAAAAAGGCTGTACAATATCACCCGGATAGAAATCCTGATAATAAAGAGGCTGAAGAGTTGTTTAAGGAAGTTGCTGAAGCATACGAAGTGCTTAGTGACGAGAATAAGCGCTCCCGTTATGACCGATATGGTCATCAGATGGGTAATGGCGGCGGTTTTGGCGGTTTCGACTTCGGTGGTGGTGTAGATCCATTCGATCTTTTTAGCCAGTTCTTTGGAGGAGGCCGTAGTTCGCAGGGTGGTTCTGTTTCAAAAGGCAGCGACCTGCGCGTACGTGTTACATTATCATTGAAAGATATTTGTAATGGTGTTGAGAAACAGCTTAAAGTAAAAAAATATGTTTCTTGTCAGCATTGTAATGGTACGGGCGCTAAGGATGCACGTGCTTTTCAGACCTGTCATACCTGTGGCGGAAGCGGCACGGTAGACCGTGTGATGAATACCATTTTAGGTGCTATGCGTACACAATCAGCTTGTCCGGATTGTCAGGGGGCAGGAAAAAAAATTACAGAGAAATGTAGCCATTGCGCAGGAGAAGGGCTTTTGCAGGGTGAAGAGGTGATTACTGTAAACATCCCTGCCGGAGTTGCCGACGGAATGCAGCTTTCTATGCAAGGTAAAGGAAATGCTTCGCGTAGAGGCGGTATGAATGGCGATTTGCTTATTCTGGTAAAAGAAGAAGAGCATCCGGATCTGATTCGGGAGGAAAATAATCTGATATATAATCTGTTATTGGATTTCCCTACTGCCGTATTAGGAGGAGAAGTTGAAATTCCTTTGATTGAAGGAACGATGAAGATAAAGATTCCTGCCGGAACTCAGCCTAACACATTGCAGCGTTTTGCCGGTAAAGGGCTTCCTTCTTTAAATCGTTACGGGCGTGGCGAATTGATCGTCAATATTTCCATTTATGTGCCCGAAGTCTTGAATACAGAAGAAAAACGGATCATGGAAAAACTGAAAGGTCATGAAAACTTCCGTACGAATATTTCTATTCTGGATAAATTCAAGCGCAAGGTAAAAAGTATGTTTGAATAAGCGTCACTTCCTTTCTTTGTATTGAAAGGAGATGTCACATTATATTGAAAGGTATCGCAAAAGATCGTTCTTAATCAATCGGGTTCATTTTAAAGAATCGGAATATTCAGAACCTTTTTGCGATACTTTTGTTTCATCTTGGACTTTTGATGGTCTATAAATGGCGCATTTGACTTTAATGTTAAAAATTAAATACTATACAAATGAAAAAAAAGATTTTATCCATAGCCTTATTGGCTGTGTTGTTTTCAACCTTCCATGTGTTTGGTCAAACCAATACGATCGATAAGTTTGAGAATATTGCCGTAGCTGCCGAAAAAATACTTGCTCTTACCGGTACTTCCACCGGAAATCCGCAAGTTGATCAGTTTCTGGGTTCAACCTCAAAACTGCTTCAAAGCTACCAGTCAATAAATACGAAAATCAGTGCTTTTAATATATTGAAAAATGGCAAGGTGTCTGACGGAACAAATAACCTGTCAAAGATGGCGGCTCTTGCAAAACTGGGTGGTCTGACCAGTCAGTTGGGCGCATTAGGTAAAGAATCGTCGTCAACAGTTAGTTCGGGAAATACCTTGTTAAAAGGGTTGATGCAACAAATCGGAAATAAACAGGATAAAAATGCACCGACCGAAGATACATTGAATAAAGTAAAGATGGCAATAGGGGCTTTGTCTTTATTAGGCACAGACCTTCCTGCATCGGTTAAAAATGCAGGTGATAAGATGAATGCAATTAAATCACTTAGCGGATTTTAAGAGATAAAAGAATAGATGATAAGTAAAAAAGGCATGCTTTTTGGCATGCCTTTTTTGTTGTTCAAAAATTCCCTATACCCTGTTTCAAAATCCCCTATACCCAGCTTGAATAATCCTCCGGAAGCTAAGATCGGTCTCAGTGGAGAGGTTGCGAACGCCACTATAGGGCGATATAAAAAGGAGTAAGTGAAATGTGATTTTTAATCGATCGGGAATTTAGAAAATATAGTTGAGGGTATAATAACAGACGAATTAAACGGATATTAAACAAAGTGAGCCCGGGTGCAATACCGGGCTCACTCTTCTATAAATTAATTTATTATCCGACTTTTGAGGTTTGTTCCGTTGTTGGTACACCCTCCTTGTATCCAGATAAAATAAAAATAATCTGTTCTGCTTATCAAGGCAAACTATTATTTAGTATGTGCTTCTACCCACTTGCGAGCATTCACAAACGCTTCGATCCAAGGTGTAACCTGATCGTTGTTTTTGCGGTCTTGCGGATAATAAGCCCACTGCCATGGGAAGATCGCTCTTTCCAGGTGAGGCATCATTGCCAGATGGCGTCCGTCTGCCGATGCGATTCCGGCAATAGCGGCCGGAGATCCGTTCGGATTTGCCGGATAAGCATCATAGGTATAGTTCGCAATAACATTATATTCGGAAAGCGGTTTCGGGAAAGAGAATTTTCCTTCACCATGCGCTACCCAAACACCCAGTTTTGAGCCGGATAGTGAACCGAACAATACTGAGTTGTTTTGAGGAATTGTTAATCCTAAGAAGTTAGATTCGAATTTATGTGATTCATTATGAAGCATTTTCGGCTTAACTTCATCATTTGGCGTTAACAGACCTAATTCAACCATTAGCTGGCAACCATTACAAATACCTAATGAAAGGGTATCCGGGCGGCTATAGAAATTGTCAAGCGCTTTTTTCGCTTTCTCATTCCATAAGAATCCTCCGGCCCATCCTTTGGCAGAACCGCAAACATCAGAATTTGAGAAACCGCCACAGAATACGATCATATTTACATCTTCCAGTGTTTCACGTCCGCTGATCAGGTCGGTCATATGAACATCTTTCACATCAAAACCGGCCAGATAAAGAGCATATGCCATCTCGCGGTCGCCATTTACCCCTTTCTCACGGATGATAGCCGCTTTTACGCCGCTTTTTTCGCGACGGTCGGGCGATATACCATAGGCAGACAGCTTCCCGTTGAAGTTCGTTTTGAATTCAACCTGAAGAGGTTGTTTCTTATAATTTTCGAAACGCGCTTTTGCAAGTTCTTCACCACTCTGACGGCGATCCAGCAGATAGGATGATTCATACCATACGTCACGCAATTTGTCAATGTCGAATGTATATTCAGCCTTGTCTTTCTTGATAGAAAGTGTACGTCCGGCAACCGGTTTTCCGATTTTTAAGAAGCCGATACCGGCGTCTTCCAAAATCTTTTCGACCGCTTTTTTATCAGCAACCTGAATAATAATACCCGGATTTTCGCTGAATAATATTTTTACAATATCTTCTTCTGCTATATCCGACAAGTTTACAGACAGACCTCCTGTTGTGTTGGCAAAAGTCATTTCCAACAAGGTAGTCAACATACCCCCTGCAGAGATATCATGACCAGCCAATATCAGGTTTTTGTTATTTAGTTCCTGGATAGCCTCGAATGCATCTGCAAAATATTCAAACTCTTTTACAGTCGGAGTCTCAGAGCCTAATTTACAAAGAGACTGAGCAAAGGCCGATCCGCCCAGTTTATAAGAATCGAAAGAGAAATCGATATAATAAAGGGCTGTTTTTTCGTCGTTTACAATTACCGGAGAAACCACTTTTTTAACGTCGGTTACTTCTGCTCCCGCTGAAATGATAACACATCCCGGAGAATAAACTTTCTCATCACCGTACTTCTGTGTCATTGACAAAGAGTCTTTTCCGGTAGGGATATTGATACCTAATTCGCATGCAAATTCAGAACAAGCTTCTACCGCTTTGTACAGACGCGCATCTTCTCCTTCATTTTTACAAGGCCACATCCAGTTTGCACTCAATGAAACACTTGACAGACCATTGTCGAGCGGCGCAAAAACGATATTCGTCAATGCTTCGGCAATCGCCATAACAGATCCGGCAGCAGGATCAATCAACGCTACCTGAGGAGCATGACCGATAGAGGTTGCAATACCTGCATTCCCGCGGTAGTCAAGAGCAACAACACCACAGTCGCTTAATGGCAGCTGGATTTCACCCTGACATTGCTGGCGGGCTACTTTTCCTGTTACCGAACGGTCTACTTTGTTGGTTAACCAGTCTTTACAAGCAACCGCTTCCAGTTGTAATACATTTTGAATATACTGATCCAGCTGATCTTGAGAATAAGCCGGGTTTTCGAAAGACTCTTCTACGGTATGGTCCGTCATAACAGTACGCGGAGCTTTTCCAAACATATCTTCCAGTTTCAGGTCGATCGGACGCTCTCCGTTACCCTGTTCGAAAACGAACTTCATGTCGTCGGTAGTTTCTCCGACTACAAAGAATGGCGCACGTTCGCGGTCGGCAATTCGCTGTACACGCTCGATGTCTTTTTCTTTGATAAGCATACCCATGCGCTCCTGTGATTCATTTCCGGCAATTTCTTTTGCAGAAAGAGTAGGGTCGCCAACAGGCAGTTTATCCATATGAATGATTCCGCCGGTTGCTTCGATCAGTTCCGAAAGTGCATTCAGGTGTCCGCCTGCACCGTGGTCATGGATAGAAACGATTGGGTTAACATCCGATTCGGCTAATGCGCGTACTACGTTTGCAGCACGTTTTTGCATCTCAGGGTTCGCACGTTGTACGGCATTTAGCTCAATGGCATTGTCATATACACCGGTTTCTACCGACGAAACAGCGCCACCGCCCATACCGATGCGGTAGTTGTCACCACCCATCACAACAACTTTGTCACCCGGAACCGGTTCTCCCTTCAATGCGTCACGCATCGTACCATATCCGACACCTCCGGCCAACATGATTACTTTGTCGAAAGCAAATTTTTTCCGGTTTTCTTCATGTTCGAAAGTCAATAGCGATCCGCAGATCAACGGTTGTCCGAATTTATTTCCGAAATCAGAAGCTCCGTTAGACGCTTTGATCAGGATCTGTTCCGGAGTCTGATATAACAAAGCCCGTTCTTTTAGAGACATTTCCCATTTGCGATCTGATTTTGAACGAGGATAAGAAGTCATATAAACCGCTGTAC
>JAVWBH010000134.1:0-7913 GCA_036649595.1 Bacteroidales bacterium | reverse complement strand
TCCCGAAAGACTTCCGTTCGGGTTTTCAAAACCACATACGTCATCAGTCTGCCAGCAATGAAGAGATAACTGTATATTAGCCATTTTATCAAGGGCATTGTCTACATCTACGCCAAGAGCTGCATAACGCTTCTTCGCAATTTCAAAAGCTTCATTAATTGTGTTCATAGGTAATTATTTTTTATTATTTGATTGACTTGTTTTTATTGATTAGCTGCATTTCTCACAAAATGTAAGATAAGCCTGTTGCCAGTTTTCACGGTCGGCCGGATGATACTCTTTTAAGGATACCGTTTTGCCGATTACCCGACGCATATCGCGGATATCATTCATACGTCCTAAAGACTTGTACTGAATCATAATGTTGCCGATAGCGGTTGCTTCAGACGGGCCCGCACTTACCGGCACGCCCAATGAATTGGCGGTAAACTGGTTGAGTGTTTCATTATTCGCACCTCCGCCAATAATATGCAGACGTTTCAACGGGAACGGCGCAAATGTTTGCAGATTTTCAAATACAAACCGGTAGCGCAACGCCAGACTTTCCATGATACAACGCATAACCTGCGCATCATTGGCCGGCACCTGCATAGAACGCTCACTGCAGTAGTTACGGATAGCTGTCAGCATGCTGGCCGGATTGGCAAATACCGGATCATCGGTATTAATAAAACTCTTGAAAGGCTGTGCCTCTCCCAACATCGCTACAATCGTCGGATAGCTGTAATTCTTACCCTCTTTAGCCCATTCCCGACGGCATTGTTCAAGAATCCACATACCGGTAATATTTTTCAGGAAACGGGTAGTACCCTCTACTCCGCCTTCATTGGTGAAATTTAATTCGGCAGTTTTCTCCGAAATAATTGGCTGCGGAACTTCAATCCCCATTAAAGACCAGGTTCCCGAACTCAGGTATGCAAAATCAGAATCAGCGGCCGGTACGGCGGCTACTGCAGAAGCCGTATCATGCCCTGCTACTGCAATCACCGGGATATCGTATCCGAATCCCTCTTCTAATAATTCCTGACGTAAATTTCCGATAATTGTACCCGGCATCACGATTTCAGGGAATGCCGACGGCGTAGTACCGGCCGTGTGCAGCAAGTCTGCGTCAATCTGCCCGGTAACCGGATTCAGAAACTGAGAAGTAGACAATACGGTGTATTCGCATACTTTGTTTCCGGTCAGGAAATAAGAAATAAGATCCGGCATGAATAAAATCGAATCCGTATGTTCTAAAACATCTGATTTTTCTTTTTTGACAGCATAAAGCTGATATAAAGTATTAAAATCCATTACCTGGATTCCGGTACGTCCGTATACCTCTTCGCGCGGCATTTTACCAAAAAATTCTTCCGGAATGCCTTTCGTATAAGGATCTCTGTAAGCGCGCGGATTATCGATCAATTCTCCGTTACGATCCAGAAAACCAACATCTACGCCCCATGTATCTACGCCGACAGAGAGAATTTTAATTTTTCTGCCTGCCAGAATATTCAATGCCCGGATAATCTCCTGCATCAACACAGGGAAATTCCAATAGCATTTGCCCTGTTTTTCAACAATATCATTGCTAAAACGAGCTACTTCCTCTGTTTCAAGTTTATCTCCGTCAAGACAAGATAAGATGACCCGACCGCTGGTCGCTCCCAAGTCAATGGCAACTACGTACTCTTTCATTTGTATATCTTTTAATTTTTCACATTAAAGTATAAATGCGCCATTTATATACCCTTTGTCAGATATTTCAGCTTCAGGTGAGTGATGGCGGTTTCAGAATCGTTTTAGATTTAAGTAAATCGTATTCTTAATTATTTTTTAGCAAACATATTGTTGTTATTAGTCATTTTGTTTTTATTTGTGATTTTAAATTTTACTTATTTGACACCATGAATATATTATCGAATGCCTTTCAGAAATACATCACGAAAAATGACATTTCCAACACATGGGGGATTACGTGTACTACGACGGGGTATCAGGAGGTACCGCCCAACGCATTATATCCGCTTCAACAGCATCCGATCAATTATATTTTTAAAAAAGAGAACGGCCGGATACTCAACGAGTATCAGCTTGTGTATATCACAAAAGGGAAAGGTACTTTTATAAATGACGCAGCGCAGAAAGTAGAAATCAATGCAGGCAGTGTGATTTTACTTTCGCCGGGCGAATGGCATTCTTATTATCCCGATCCGACTACCGGATGGAAAGAATATTGGGTAGGTTTTACAGGCGAGAATATGGATCAGATTGTTCGGTCGGGTTATTTTAATAAAGAAGAACCTGTTTTCAATATAGGTATCAATACGAAGCTGATTGATTGCTTCGAAGATATCAACCGGGTGGCGTCTTTCGAGCAAAGTGGTTTTCAACAATATCTTTCAGGTATTATTCAGCATATGATCGGCCTTATTTATTTTATCAGCAAAAATGCCGAATATGAAAACAATCCGATTGTAGAGAAAATCAATCAGGCGCGACACCTGATGAATAAGAATATCGGAGCAAACTATTCTCCGGTAGAGGTGGCGCATGACCTGGGGTTAGGATATACCTGGTTCAGACGTACCTTTAAAAAATATGTCGGGATATCACCCCGACAATATCAACTGCAGTTGAAGCACATGCGCTCCAAAGAACTGCTGTCCGACAATACCCTTTCGGTGTCGGAAATATCTTTCGAATTAGGTTTTGAAAACCTAAGCCAGTTTTCTACTTTCTTCAAGAAAAACGAAGGGATGTCCGCTTCCGAGTTCCGCCGCAAACTAATTGGCGGATAACACCTTATTTCAGGCTTTCATAGATCACTTCCTGAATGCGGGTACGGTAATTATCTGCCATCAGCTGCTTGTTCCAGCGGTGAGGATATACCCGGTTGGTGAGGAATATATAAACCAGTTGATGCTCCGGATCCACCCAGAAAGCAGTACCCGTAAACCCGGTATGTCCGTATACCGATGCCGGGGCTTTCACGGCAGTAGGACTCAGACGCGGATTCTGGATATTGGGCTTGTCAAAGCCCAGTCCGCGCCGGGATTTGGGACTTTTGCTCATCGTGAACAACCGCACAGTTTCGCGCGTGAAATAGCGCTCACCCCCATATTCGCCTTCATTCAGAAGTAGTTGTAATAATTTAGCCAGATCATTCGCATTCCCGAAAAGACCTGCGTTTCCTTCCACTCCGCCCGAAAAAGCAGCAATCTCGTCATGTACATATCCAACAAGCAACTGTTTACGCAAAAACTGATCATTTTCCGTAGGGGCGATCTTTTTAGCATCATATTGCTTTAACGGATTATACAACAAAGAGGTGGCTCCCAACGGACGATAAATGTTATTATACAAATATTGGTCCATCGAGACTCCCGATATACGCTCTACCGCCTGCCGCAACAATACAAAATTCAGGCAACTATACCGGTACTGGCCGCGTGATTTTAACGGCAGATCCCGAAGTTTCAGTAAGATACTGTCACGAAAAGATGCATTCAGATAGAAACCCTGTGCAACCTGCAACGGATAACCGTCTGACTTTTCGGCCGAAACCAGCGCTTGCTGAAATCGGTAATCCTTATGAGCATACAATGCTTTATCAACCTGTAATCGGTAATTCAGGTCGCGTGTACCTTTAAACAAAGGACCTTTCAGGCTATCCAGATCCATGGCCATCCGGTAGAAAGGATGGCCGCCGGGCAGCCCCGTTTCATGAAACAAAGCTTCCCGCAAAGTAAGCGTAGCCTTATCCGAGCCTTTCAGAACCGGCACAAAGCGGCTTAATGGCTCTGAAATTTTTACTTTATAGTCATCACGCACTTTCATAACCGCCGGTACCGTAGCCGCGGCCTTCGTTACAGAAGCAAGGTCATAGATATCATCATCTTCTACCGGTTTGGATTCGGCATAGTCGAAAAATCCGAAAGAACGATTATAGATCACATTCCCGTTGCGTGCCACCAATATCTGGCATCCGGGGAATGCTTTCTTCCCGATTCCTTCCTCAACGATCCGGTCGATCTTACGCAATACCCGCGAGTCAACGTCTTCCTCTTCAGGAAATACATATCCTAAACGCACCTGCTCGTAAGATATTCCGGCTCCGGCCTGAAATAACCCCGGCACAGAAACACTGAGTTGCCCTTTTGCGGGGATACCCCCGTAAATAACCTGAGCGGCGGCCTCTCCGGCCAGTGAGCTGTTTTCATAAGCCAGCACCACTGCCTCAGCATCACCGATCACTCTTTTATAAGCCTGCATCCGGTAAGGTGACGTAAAGAATACCAGAATGAAACGTTTGCCGGCACACAAAGAACGAACAAACTCTACATCGGCACTTTTATCCGATTGAATCCCCACGATAAGCAGATCCGATTCGCGCGCTTGTGATAAAATCCGCGTATGCGAAGCCTTATCTCCGGCAACAAAACGATAAGAAACATGCGCGTTATATTTATCCAATGTCTTATCAAAGCTATTCTGGGCCAGCGCACCGACCGAAACAACAGCCAGTCGCTTTTCCTCCAGGCGTTGCAGCGGCAGCAGCGCATTTTCATCTTTCAATACCGTTATCGCTTCTGCGTGCAGACGGCGATTCAGAATCTGTGCCTGCCGCGAATTAAGGCGTCCCGACAAATTAGTAGTCTTCACAGGTTTAAGATCAGCCAGGCCGGCAATATATTTATAACGGAGAATTTTCAGACACTTTTCTTCTACCAATGCCATAGGCAAGGTTCCGTCGGCAACGGCGTCGCGAACACTCTTTACCTGTAAAGCCATATTGGGTGCACCCAGCAACACATCATTTCCCGCCAATAATGCTTTCACACAGAAATCAGGTTGCGACGATACCCCTTTCATTGCGAGCCCGTCTGTAAAAACAAGTCCCGAAAAGGCCAACTCCTCTTTTAAAATTCCATTTACCATTTTAGGAGATAAAGAAGAAGGCATATTGGACGAATCAAGTGCCGGCACCGCCAGATGCGCAGTCAGCATTCCGGAAAAACCGGCATCGACATAGGCCCGAAACGGAGCAATCTCATAATCATACATACGGGTTGAATCATGATCAAGTACCGGCAAGGTATGATGTGAATCCTCCGAAGTATCCCCATGTCCGGGGAAATGCTTCCCCACCGCAATAATATGATGCGATTCGAGGCCGGAGGCATATGCGATGGATTTGCGGGCAACAAGATCTTTGTCTTCACCGAAAGAACGGGTATTGATTACCGGATTGGCAGGATTACTGTTCATATCCAGCACCGGAGCGAAATTGATATGGATTCCCATTTCAGCGCATTGCCTGCCTACCTCCTTCCCATATGCGGTAAGCAGCGAGTCGTCGGCTATCGCGCCCAACATCATGTTACGCGGAAAGCGCGGGGTATCTGTCAGCCGCATCGCTAAGCCCCACTCCCCGTCGAGAGAGATAAACAATGGCGCTTTTGACAGCGACTGCGCGTAGTTGGTCAGTTCTGCCTGCTGCAGAGAAACACCTTTCGAATACAAGATGCCGCCAATCTTATATTCTTCTACATACCGACGCAGGAGTTGTTTGTTCTGAGGCGTATTTTTGACCTCTACAATCGGCATAAACAACTGCCCGATCCGCTCTTCGGGCGTCATAGTGTCGAAGATCGAATCGCTCCAATGAATCATAGCCAGAGAATCCGCCTGATTCTGATAAAGCGCGGGGAGTTGTTGAGCGAAAGCACAAAACGTAAGCAATAATGCAGATAATGAACTCAGTAATCTTTTCATTTATATAATCATCTATTTTTCGCATTAAAGTATAAATGCGCCCTTTATATATCCTTTATTGGGTATATAAACCTTAGGTGAGTTATGGCGATTTCATTTTAACCTTTTTCCTGTTTCAGAAATCAGGGCAATACATTTATCCGGTTATCAAATGCAGAATTTACCTCTTTGCCCTGAGCGGTAAGCTGCTGAATATATTGAATCATCACATCGCGAAGGCGTACGCCGGTATTGATCCGTTCCTCGGCATCTTCGAGCACACTCATTCCTGAGTTGCCGTCTGCCAGATAATCGATCGTTGCCATCCAGTAAGTCTGCTCATCGTCAACCGGCTTGCCGGCAATGCGCAAAGACTCAACCTTATTATCCTTTATCACCAGTTCGCAGCCACCCAGCCCCTCGCCGCCAATGGCAGCCAGGCGATTGAATAGCTCCTTTACATCTTTCCCTTCGAGTTGAAGCACGACCAGTTCGTTTTCAAACGGAAATACCTTAAAGATATCGCCAACCGTAATAGGGCCGGCATTTATCGGTGCACGCAAGCCGCCATTGTTCATTACGGCAAACTGCACAGGTTTGCCGGTAAATTCGCGTCCGGCCTGAATCAGGATATCAGAAGTGAAGTTAGCCAGTAAGCTTTGCGGCTTTCCGGCAGTAAGCGTTTGCGAGGCAACACCGATCTGCTGGTTCATAACCGAATCAATCTGTATTTTATACGAATCAACGATGGCCTGCAATTCGGGATTCGCCAGCGAATCAAGTGCTGCATTAATCGTAACCTGTTCGCACGTAATCTCTTTGATAGAGTTTTTCTGTCCGCAAGAGGCGAATAACATCCCCCCTATTGCCAACGCATAGATATATTTAAATGTAGTCATACTTATCTTTTCGATTTTAATTATTTACCCAACTCTATGTTTACGCGTCCCAGACGGAACCCGCTTTTGCCAGTCTGCGTAATACGTACCGGCTTACCTTCCATATTCGGCACATCGACACATCCTTTCAGGTCGGTATGCGAATGGCCGCCGATAATCAGATCGACATCCGTTGAGTTTACCGCGATTTCGCGGTCGCCCTCGTCATCTTCATCCGCATAATATCCCACATGCGAAACAACCACTACAATCTCACAACCGGCATCTTTCAGTTCTTTGGCATATTTATTGACCGTTTTTACCGGATCAAGGTATTTTATACCCCCGAAGTTCTTTTTGGCAATCAATCCTTCCGGGTCAGTCCCAATTCCGATAAAGCCGATTTTCACGCCTGCCTTCTCAATGATAGCCGTTTTCTTCACATACGGCTCGAGCACCGTGCCGGTTACATCATAATTCGCACAGATCACCGGATATTCAACCAGTGCCAACAAACGGGCCAGTTCGTCGATTCCGTTATCAAACTCATGATTCCCCAAGGTACCGATCTGATATCCGAGTTTATTCATCATCTTCACCTCTACCTCTCCTTTGAAGAAGTTATAGTAAGGCGATCCCTGCAGAAAATCTCCCGCATCTACCAAAATAACGTTGGGATTTTCTTTTCGGATTCTCTCAATAGCAGCTGCACGACGCACGATTCCGCCCTCATCGGCGTTACTGGATGCGGTTGCCGGATTCGGCTCAATCTGACTGTGCGTATCATTGGTATGCAACAAAACGATTTGCTTTTGCTGAGCCGATAATACGCCGAGGTTTAATACGACAGCCGATAAAATCGCCAGTCGTCTGAAATTTACATACATAGTCATGCTGTTAAATGAATAAACAATAGCCGGATAAAACACAAATAAAGAGTGATTTGTACGGTTTATACAAAGAAACAAGAAATTTAGGTTTCGTACAAGTCAAAATCGGTCAGAAAAAGTTAATCTCACGGGAGCCAAAATCAAAATTAACTCCCTAATATTTTGCTATTTAATCAATTTTTCGTTCCTTTGCCCCGCTTTACGTAATCTCTGGCAGGGAACGCTACTTGTTTATATTACGCAAACATAATTTTTACACTATAAATATCTATTACAGATGGATTTAATTAAAATTGCAGAGGAAGCTTTTGCAACAGGCAAACAGCATCCTTCATTCAGAAGCGGGGATACTATCACGATCGCTTACCGTATCAAAGAGGGTAACAAAGAACGTATCCAGCAGTAC
>JAVWBH010000133.1:0-7915 GCA_036649595.1 Bacteroidales bacterium | reverse complement strand
TACCTTATATTATAAGGCTAAGACAAAACAATAAGATCTTAAAAACAAACGCCCGGTATTTCGTAAGACGAAAAATACCGGGCGTTTGTGTTAGAGTCTGATCAGACTATTTCATATTATTTTCGAATGCTTTCCACAAATTATCTTCGGGAACAGGCGCTATGATTTCAATCGCTTCTTTCGATACAGGATGAATGAATGCAACACGGCGTGCATGGAGCGAAATACCGCCGTCCGGATTCGACCGGTCAAAACCATATTTCAAATCACCTTTGATCGGACATCCCAGCTTGGCGAGCTGACACCGGATCTGATGATGACGCCCTGTTTTCAGGTCTATTTCAAGAAGCATATAACGGTCACTTCTGCTTACAATCTTATAATGCAAAATCGCTTTTTTCGAGTTTGGTTTTTCCTGATCATAAGCGTATGATTTATTCTGCTTTTCATTCCGGACCAAAAAATGGGTCAACTCCGCTTCGGGAGCGATATCTTTTACTTTCACTATGGCCCAGTAGGTTTTCTTTACATCACTGACACGAAACATCTCATTCAGGCGCGTCAGTGCCTTGCTGGTTTTAGCAAACAAAACAATACCTGAAGTAGGGCGGTCAAGTCTGTGAGTCACTCCTACGAAAACATTTCCGGGCTTATTATATTTTTCTTTCAGCCAACGCTTCAATGTTTCAGACAGCGGCTCATCACCTGTTTTATCCCCTTGCACAATCTCATTACAGGTCTTATTTACGGCCAATATATGGTTGTCTTCAAAAATTACTTCCACTACTATAACGTATTAATATTCAGTATTAAAACAAAGCATATCCCACAACAAGCGGACAATGCCGAATCGTTGCGTTATTTTTTACCATTCAAAGATACTGAATAAATCCGGATGTAGAAAAAAGCTCCTCGCCGCCCTCATTTTATAGATTCCGAATCGCCAGTTAACTTATTATTATACAATAAATCGGCCCAATATTTAAAACCCCTTAAATGGTACGATTTAATAAACAATATTAATAATTATATAGTTTGTAATAGTGTCAAGTTCACAATCATAATTAGTCTGATACTAAATTTAAAACAAAAGGGATATGAAAAAAATGTTTGCCGGCATCCTAGTCATATTAACGACTATCGGAATATGGTATAGTTGCACAAATAGCGAAGAGCAAAATCCGCTAATCGAAAAAAGCGGAGAGGTCAGTTTCATCATGAACATGAATGAGCTGATTAACGAATCAAAAGTGCCTCAGTTCAACAAACCATGCCTGGATCTGGCCACTCTGCAGGCGCTCAGTGCAAATAAACAACTGACAGCCAACATTACAATCAAAGACGGTGCTACGACTCTGCCTACCATCGTTATTCCGGTAAATCTGATCGGCGGCGTCCAACTTATTACTGATCCTTACGTTTTTAACATGGACGCTCCTCATACTTATTCGATCGATCAGATTACAATCACTTCAACCAATACCGACTATCCGGGCGTACTCTACTCGAGCGTAAACTGTGACAGCCCGAACATGGCCTGGATCACACCCGGCTGCTGTACACCGAAATCTTTTACTCCCGAATTATATAAAAAGACAGAAGTCAGCACATGCGTATTCTGTGCATTCAATGAAACTCCGTCAAAATTCGGCTATATCAAATGGAATATTGACTTTACACGCAAATTCTGTATTCCTTTTTCCGTAAACATTTGTGATGCAACAAATAAAGATGAACTCGGAACAGGAACACTAAAAATAGAAAAAGGAACCATGAGCGGGTCTGTATTTACAGCTACAAAAGATATGGGAACTACTACAGTGCCTGCAGACGCGTCTACACTGGCTTCTCTTTGTTTTACAGACAACCTCGGGATTGACAATAACCTCGAATATTTCAGATATACTTTAGTAATAAACAGCCGTACCTTTATCGGCATTGTAAATGTTACTGAATTATTAAAATACAAGCTGAGCAATGCCTGGGATAGTACGAATAACTATCTACACCTTTGGTTCTGTATCGGTAAATCGCATTGGTTCTTTAATGAGACTGAAAATCCGGCCTGCCAGCCGTATATGGTTTTCAATGTTTCAACGACATGGAATACGAATACCGACCTTTTCAAATATTCGACCGACGAAGGTATATCCTGGATAAACGGATTACCCGGATTTACAAACGGTACGCCGGCTTATGCACAAATGAGCACTGGCATTATATTGCAAACGCATTATCCGTATAAATACGGCACACTCGTAGCCACACCGAGTTTATTAACGACAATAGACATACAGACCATTGCCGGACAAAGCGGAGTGAGTATGCAGGCTTATTTAATTGATAATACGAGTAATGCTAGTTTCGGCCCGGTATCACTCACCCCGACAACTACTAACAACATAACAACTTACAGCGTGAATTACGGAGCATTTCAGGGAACTGTTATCAACAACTGCTATTTTGTAAAAATAGTAATTACCGGAACTCCTAAAATCACACAGGTAAACATATATACCCCTACCTCTATTTCGATGTAAATAAGACTTAACCCTGAAATATTATGCGAAAATATATATTCAGAATTACGATATCAATCTTGCTGATAAGTTTAGGCTGGGGTTGTTCGAATGAGGATCAAAACGCCGCAATCAAACAGACCGGGGAAGTAAGTTTTGTGTTAGAAATGAGTGATCTGTCTGCAGATTTCAAAGCGTACGAAGACGGAGCTATCAGTACTACTCCATGTGTAGATCTGGCTACGGTGCAAATGCTGATTGCCAATAAGCAACTGACAGCAAACATTACCGTTAAAGACGGCACCACGACATTGCCAACCATTAGTTTGCCGTTAAACCTGGTCGGAGGAACGTCGTTTGTAACGGATGCCTATCCTTTCAATGTTGATGGCAGCCATTCTTATTCGATCAGCCAGATTACAATAACGTCTACCCACCCTTCTTATACAGGCGTATTATATGCGAGCGTAAACTGCACCAGCACCAACAGTAACTGGATTCCTGCCGGATGTTGCGTCCCTCAGACTTTTACACCCGAACTCTATAAGAAGAAAGAGATTAACGTATGCGTTTTCTGCGCCTTCAACGAAGTAGCAACAAAATTCGGATATGCCAAATGGAACATTGATTTTACGCGTAAATTCTGCATACAGTTTACCGTAAGCATCTGTAATGGTGAATCAGCTCAGAGTCAGGTCGGAACAGGAACTATGAAAATCGAAAAAGGAACAATGGTTAATTCGGTATTCACACCCACCAAGGTGATTGAAACAATCAATATTCCTTACAATGAAACAACGCCGGCTTCGCTGTGCTTCACAGATAATCTGGCTGTAAATAATGATACCGAATATTTTCGGTACACGATGGTTGTTAACGGGCGCACTTTTATCGGAACTACCAATGTTACTGAATTATTGAAGTACAAACAATCCAACACCTGGGTAACCGCTAAGAATAATTTACAATTCAAATTTTGTAAAGATCAGTCTTATTGGTTCTTTATAAGATAACCAGACTCCGAAAGGCGAGCCAGAATTGATAGTGAACAATAATTTTAATTTATATATCATCTCACTCAATATTTAAAACTAAACCAAAACATTATCTATGAAAAAGAACTTATTCATAACCTACTCATTAGCCTGCCTATTTGGAGTTTTCACCTCCTGTATTCAGGACGACAAACCCGCTCCCGATACATTAGGTGATGTAACATTCAGATTCAACATTGCCGACAGGATCAATGATCAGAAAACAGTAAACGGAGGAGAAGCAATCTTCTCGGATTCCTGCAAGTCTTTGAGTGAACTGACCACATTGGCAGAAAACGGCAAATTAAAAGCCCACATAACCTTATCGACTAATCCGGATCCGAACAGTGGAACACCGATCCTTGTGGAGTTACCAATCTATAGTGTTACCGGAGGCTATTTTCAAACATCGGCTTTCCCGTTAACCCTAGGAACGTACTACATCCACCAAGCGTTGATTACAAGCGATGTTCCGGGAGATGCATCGTATAATCCGTTATTCTCAGGAGTTGCATCAGGCTCTCTTTTTGAAAATTACATTCCGGAAAATGAACGGATGTCGACAAAAAAAGTTGTACTTACAGATGCAGAACAATACCGTAAAACACCTATCGATTTATGGGTATTGTGTGCAAGTAAAATCTCACCCGAAAGTTTCGGATTCATTAAATGGAATATCAAATACATTACAGCGTTTTGTATTCCTTTTATGGTGAATGTATGTGATGAGCGCGGAGACGTATCCGGAAAAGGCTCTTTAAAAATAGAATACAAGGAGGCCGACGGAACATTTACCGTATTACACAACTTCTTATTCGACTCGAACGGCAATTATAACAATATCTGTTTTAAAGATGATTATTCCCGTCCGAACGATACAGAGATGATGCGCATTACCATGGGTGTAGGCCAACATGTATATGATACGATTATATCTGTTGCAAATCTATTACGCTATCAGGAAAGTCCATCATGGGACAACAAACTCAATTACATGCACATTAATTTCTGCACATGCGAAACCTGGATTTTCGATTGTGACCATTCAGAAGACCCCGAACCTCCTACCCCTCCAAGTGAATGTATCGATCGGTTACGTTTTGTAGAAGGTGGCTCACCGACCGGCGGAAGCGACAACTTCCTTGAATTCTGGTTGTATAAAAAAAATGCCTCCGGCGATCCGGTAGGTGACGGAGATAACATCATAAATGAAATTGAGGATTACGCATATTACGGAGTCGGAAACTTAGCTGACTTTGAAGTAGTACAGCAAAATGGTGTATTCCGGTTAATGAAAGGGCTGGGTTGCCGAAGCGTCAATACCGTTCCTTATCAGGTTGGTAAAAAAATGATGCAGATCATCCTGAATGTAAAAGCAATAGACGGCTCAACCTTCGACCCTAACACATCTTATGATTTATGCAAAATACTAATATTCAATGCAGACGGAACATTATTCGGATATTTCCCATATATGGGTAAGATTGATTCTCCTAATGCAAATAATGTAACTATTGAATTTGATGAATTAGAAGGCCTTATCAATGCAACAGGCGGACAACATGTAACAATTGATAAAACAAAATGTTATGGTGTGGGTGTATGGACCTATATTGATGCAAAATGGGAAATTGACATAAAAGATTTCTGGGTACAAACACAGGGCAATTGATAATTAACAATAGCATACAAAAACAAACAGGGTGTGTCTGAATTATTTTCCAGACACACCCTGTGTTTTTATTTAATCCGATCAGACCGGATTATTACATATTCATACCACCACAACAATGAATTGTCTGGCCTGTTACATAAGAAGACAGATCAGAAGCAAGGAATGTACATACATTTGCTACATCTTCCGGTTTACCACCACGACGAAGAGGAATCTGAGCAGCCCATTGTTTTTTCACATCTTCAGACAGCTGATCTGTCATTTCTGTGATAATAAATCCCGGAGCTACACAGTTCGCACGTACCCCGCGTGAACCCAGTTCTTTTGCTACAGACTTAGCCATACCAATCATACCCGCTTTTGAAGCAGAATAGTTAACCTGACCTGCATTACCCGATACACCGACAACAGAACTCATGTTGATAATGCTACCTGTTTTCTGCTTCATCATAATCGGCGTTACCGCATGAATAAAGTTGAACGCAGACTTCAGATTTACATTGATAACCATATCAAACTGCTGTTCTGTCATACGCATCAACAAACCGTCGCGTGTGATACCTGCATTATTTACCAATACATCGATACGACCGAAATCAGCATGAATCTGCTTAACAACATTTGCCGTATCTTCGAAGTTAGCCGCATTTGAAGCATAACCTTTTACTTTTACACCCAAAGCCGCGATTTCTTCTTCTGTTTTTTTTGCATTTTCATCGATCACAAGATCTGTAAATGCGATATCAGCACCTTCTGCAGCAAATTTAAGAGCAATTGCTTTTCCAATACCACGTGCAGCACCTGTAACTACAGCTACTTTACCTTCTAATAATTTCATCTTTATCTTTAATTTTAATATTTAAAAATCTATCTGTCAGATTATTTTATTTCAATTAGAATTTCACAAGAAACCCGCCACTTGAATAACCTCCTCCAAAGACACATAATCCAACCAGATCTCCTTTTTTAAAGGTATCATATTGTTGAGCCATTACCAATCCGGTAGATGCAGAACCCGTATTACCAAATTCCTCAATATTATTCAGGAACGTTTCGGGCTCGCGTTTAAGCTGATGAGCAACATTTGCAACAATTCGCTTATTCGCCTGATGTGTAATAATATAAGTTAAGTCATCCAACGCCAAATTATTATTATCCACAAGATGTTCAAGCGCATCAATCATATATTTACACGCATGCATAAATACGTCCCGGCCGTCGGGCATTGTAATACCCTCTTCTTTCGGACGCAGACAAACGCCCTCCGGACCTTTACCGATATGCCCCAAACCACGGGTATATACATCTAAAATCTGCGGATCAGAATCAGAAACAGGCTCTTTCGATATGACGAATGCCACTGCGGCATCTCCCCACAAATGACCTGCTTTCGGATCAGAAGGATTACTATAATAGGTATTGTGTTCTGAGCAGATCAATAAAGCTTTCGTAGCTTTACCCATTGCAAAATACCCTTCAATAACTTCAAGCCCGTTTACAAGAGAAGAACAGGCAGAAGACAAATAAAGCGCTTTCGCCTTTGGAAGATCAAATTCACGCTGAGCCACGTGAGCCAATGTTGCAACCGTATCAAGCGGAGAATAAGAAGCAGCAACAACTAAATCAATCTCCCCGATAGGATATGAAATTTTTGATAAAGCATCTTTTGCTGCCGCCAACCCCATGGTATGCGCATTTTCACTCTCTCCTGCTTTTGAACGTGATTTAATTCCGGTTCGTTGTTCAATCCATTCACTTGTCAAGCCGTTTAGTTCCAGAAAATCCTCATTCTGAACACGTCCGGTCGGGATATAATATCCCAGTGCATTAATAAACATACTTTTGATTCTTACTTTTTAATTCCGTTAAATACTAAATCCAGAATGTATTCACGTAACGTAAACCGGGTAATGCCCAGCTCCGTAAATACACCGCGTATATAAGGAACATCCAAACCTCTTAACGAGTAATGAAGAGTCAGCGCACTCACTTCTACACTCGGCATCTGAAAGATACCCTCATTCACCCCCTGGGTCAGAATGGCCTTTAATATTTCTATTTCTTGCGCATCAAATTTCTTACGCACTTTCTCGACCTCCCAAATATCGCGAAAAAATTCCGCGCGAAGCGTTCCATTACGAAAAACCGTTTCTTTTATCGCTTCCATTCGCTGAAAAATATAGCGTACTAATTTTTCATCGGCCGGAAGAGTCATCGGAATCACATTTCGCAAACCTTCTACCAGGTGAGCCAATTCCGACTCAATAACGGCCGTATATATCTCATTCTTATTTTTAAAATAGGTATACAACGTTCGTCTGCCTTTTTTCGACGCTTTCGCAATATCGTTCATAGTCGTATTCTCTACCCCTTCCCGGGCAAAGAGTTGCCGGGCGACGTCAATCAGCATTTCTCTGGTTTTGGACATAAATCAATTCTTATAAGTGCAGGTCTGCACATTTATCATTAATGTGAGCAAAAATAACGATTTTCAGCAAAAACACCACTATTCTTGTTAAAAAAGAGGTACGAATATAAGAGATAATTGTATTAATTTTCGTTCTTATTCTAAAAAACAGTAATTTGCCAATAACAAGTTGCAAATTCCATTGATTACATCTATATTTGTAACACAATATCGCGGAATGGAGCAGTGGTAGCTCGTCGGGCTCATAACCCGAAGGTCG
>JAVWBH010000132.1:0-7931 GCA_036649595.1 Bacteroidales bacterium | reverse complement strand
TATCTCGTGTTTTTACTCTGTTTCTCGCCGTTTCTCGTTAATGATTTCAAAAAGATTTATTGCGATATTTTGCCATCACAAACGGTAATAATACGATTTGCCATTTTCGCTATTTTTTCATCATGAGTTATCAATATAATGGTTTTCCCTGATAGAAATCCAGAATCTTGGTGCGGAATACAAAATCATATTTCGCCTGAGCTTCTTCAGCCAGCGATTTCTCCAGACGTACCCGCGCATTACTTAGCTCAAGAGCGGAAGAACGGCCGTGTTTGTACTTCGTTTCTTCAAAATAAAAAGCAATACGTGAGGCTTTTACTGATTTTTCTGCAGAAGCGAATTTATCTTTAGATGCAACCGCATTAAAATAAGCTTGTTGGATCTCTTTAAACAGGTTCTGTTTAGCTTTTTCAAGCGATAGCTGCTGTGACTGAATACTGAGTCGGGCCTGTTTTACCTGATTTCGGGTAGACAACCGGTTAAATATAGGAATAGACATCGAAAGGCGTAATGACTCACTGCCGTTATTTCGAAGTTGAGAACCAAATCCCGTGTTCGTCGAGCCTTCTGCAAGATTATAATTATAAAAATAATTAGTACTGTATCCGGCACCCAGGTTAAGGGTCGGATAATAGGCCGATTGGGCTATCTTTAAATACCGCTGACTACTTTTTACCAAATAGCCTGCCGCTTTGATTCCGGGTCGATTTTCTACACTGTATGCATAAATATCGAGCGGATTCAGCAAAACCCGTTCATCACTAAGAAACAGTGAATTGATATCCGGCTGTACAATGTCGAAATCCGCATCTGCTTCCAGATTCAATGCCTGGCTCAAATCAAGGAGGGCCAGATTTACATTATTCAGACTTTCTGTTAATGACAGTTCGTCTTTAGCCAGTTGGGCTTCTGTTTCATATTGTTCGGATACCGGACTCTTTCCGGCTTCAACCATAATCGTTGTTTGAGCAAGTTGTTCTCTTGTTAATGCAACCTGCTGTCGGGCAATAACCAAAAGTTCCTTATAAAACAGTGTTTGCAGATAATATCCGGTTATGGACAGTGACAGATCTTCCTGAGCTTTATTCAAATCCTCCAAAGACGCTGCTAAATCGAATTTTTTTGCAGCCACCTGGTTGGGTATTCGAAAACCGGTAAATACCGGTACGGAGGTTTCCAGACTAAAAGAGGTCTGCGAAGAGGTTCTGTCTTCCATCACCCCATCCCTGCCTGTCGACCGGCCGAAGCCGAATGACTCACCTAATCCGGCACTCAAATTGGGTAACCGGCTCATTTTTGCCGTATTTAATTCGATCTCTTTATTCTCCGTTTCAATTTTCCGTTGTTTGATATCGATATTATGCTCTATCGCATAGTCGATACATTGTTTGAGCGACCATTGTGTCTGCGCATATCCCTGTAGGAAGCCGACACCTGAAAATATCAATATGGTGAAAATTCTATGCTTCATATGAGATCCCTTTATTTTTTATTCTTTTTATTGCCCCGGACCTTCATCTCAGTGGTAACTCCCTCTATTATTTCAATATTCAGACCGTCGGATAGTCCGGCTGTAATCTGTTTTTTTTCATAAACAGGATCCTCTTCTGTTCCTTTCATCTCGTAAACGAAAGTACTGTCATTCGAAAATTCAATACAACTTTCCGGCAGCGTAAGAACATCTGTCCGTTTATCCAGAATAATCTCAGCATTTGCACTGTAACCCGCTCTGACAAAAACCGAGTCCGGTATCTGGGCGGCAGCTTTTACCTCAAATAAGATCGCACCATTTTCTTCCGTAGCCTTCGGCGAAATATACTCCAGTTCGGCCGGGAATTGTTTATCTTGTAATGCCCCTACCGTTAAGGTTATCGGCATTCCTTCGCGAATACGGCCTACTTCAGTTTCATCGATCTTTCCTCTGAAAATCATGTCGCTCATATTTGCCACGGCGGCGATAGTCGTACCGTCATTGAAGGTATTAGATAAAATGACCGAGTTACCCACCTTCACCGGAACATCCAGGACCATACCCGAAATTGTTGAACGGATCATTGTATTATTATATTCGCCACTCCGCTTTGAAATACCTTCTGTTACGATTTCCAGATTATCCGTAGCGCGTTGCATATTTTCTTTAGCTGTTTCATACGCTGTTACAGCCTTTTCATATTCTTCTTTCGATACTACCTTGTTATTATATAACGCGGTTATCCGGTTGTATTCATTCTTTGTTTGTTCGAGGTCGATCTTCGCCTGGCGCACACCGCTTTGAGCCTGATTCAATTGGCTCATTTCAGGTATGACCTTGACTTTCGCGATCACATCCCCCTCTTTTACACGTTGTCCGGCTTCCTTATATAATTCTGTGATGATACCGGATATCTGAGGTTTGATCAATACTTCATCGCGCGGTTCTACTTTTCCCGTCGCCACGGTTTTCTTTTCAATATTTTGGCGTACCGGAGTCACTGTTTCGTAAGAAACTTTTTCAGGCTGTGATTTTTTCCACAAAAAAACAAAAGTGCCTATCACCAGTACCCCTAATAAGCCCAGTAAAATGAATTTCAGGATTTTTTTCATATACGTTGGTATTATGTTATTATCAATTTTAATCAATATTTTTATTCGTCGCGTAACGCGTCGATCGCTTTAATCTGTAAAGCCCTGTAAGAAGGCAGCAGTCCGGCAATCATTCCGCTGATGATCAGGATCACTGCTGATATGAGAGCGATTCCGAAAGTGATCTGCGGGTCTTCGAAGAAGACATTGTCTGACGGGTTTGCCTTTAGGACGGATGCCACGGCAGCCAGCAAACCTACTCCGGCTACAATGCCCGCTAATCCGGCGATCGAGGTTAGTACCAGGCTTTCACTCATAATCTGGATGATAATTTGTCGGGGTGTAGCGCCCAATGCGCGGCGAACTCCTATCTCCTGGGTGCGCTCTTTAATTGTTACGAGCATAATGTTGCTTACCCCCACAACACCGGCCATCAGTGTACCGAGTCCGACGATCCAGATTAAGGCTGAGATCCCTATGCTGAGTCCTTGAAATGTCTTGAATATCTTTGCGACATTAAAGGTGAAAAGAGCCATTTTATCATCGGGTGCGATTTGATGGGCATTCCGGACCAACAAAGTAATTCCGTCTTCCAGATCACCGATCGACACATTGTCTTCGGCAGTAAGGGCAATACTGTGCATCTTGCTCCCAAGATGCATGGCTTGTTGCAATGTCGAAAAAGGTACGCCGATAGTCTCCTCCGGCCGACCGCCCACATTGATGTTTTTTGTAACCGGCTCACTGGATCCTACCACGGTATAGTAAATACCGTTTATTTTGAGCATACTTCCGGTCGGATCTTCGCCCGGTTTATACAGGTCGTTGTAAATTTTTTCGCCGATCACGCATACTTTTCGTTTCTCACGGATATCGATATCATTGATAAAGCGTCCGTAGGTGAGCCGTACCGGATCAATTTTTACATAGTCGGGATGATATCCTTTGACGTCGAATGTGCCCGATTTATCACCTCTCACCACATTATTCTCTGTCGAACTCCAGCCGAAGATGATTCCGGAAATATATTGTAGTTCGGGCACTTTATCTTTCAACATTTCCAGATCCTCATTTTTTAAGTCCCAGGCGCGCCCTTTGCGGAAACCTTTATAGGGAATAGAGGTACGGTTTGAAAACATAAACATTGAGTTTGAGGCGAATTCCTTTACACCGGAAGTCATTCCCCGTTCCAGCCCAAGCCCCGATCCCGACATTACCACCAACATAAAGATACCCCAGAATACGCCGAAAGCAGTCATGAAACTGCGCATCTTATTCTGAGTGATGGTATGCCAAACTTCTTGCCATGAATCTAAGTCAAACATATTTTCTTTTTTCTTTATTCGCCGCGTAAAGCGTCGATCGGTTTGATATTAACAGCTTTCTTTGCAGGTACATATCCGGCTATCAGTCCGGCAACAATTAAGATGCCTGTAGCCATGAATACGATATTTAATTCTACGGTCGGATTCAGAAAAATCGTAGGGGTATCTCCGTCATTCGACTGCGGCATTTTTTCCATAGCCATATTGACAAGCTCTGTCAATCCGATACCGAAAACCATACCGATGTATCCGAATAGAGAGGTAATAAAAATAGATTCGAGTAATACCAGGCGCAGGATTGACGCCGGAGTGGCGCCTAATGCTTTGCGGATCCCGAATTCGCGGGTCCGTTCTTTTACCGTGATCAGCATAATGTTGCTTACGCCTACAATTCCGGCAATTAATGTGCCGATTCCGATAATCCAGATAAAGAGTGCTATTCCATTGAATATACCTTGCGACTGCAGATAATCTTTCAACCGATCCCATATCCACAGGGCATTCATATCCGTCGGATTGAAATGATATTTTCTACCCAGTTTTTCGCGTATTCTCGTGACGAAATTCTCTGATTCTTCTTTGGTGTTGATTCCGGTAAGATCAACAGAGAGGTTGCCGAGTGTCAGATCCGGATTGAAGATCGCCGATATCGTAGAAAACGGAGCAATGGCTTCCGGATTATGACTCCCTCCTTTATCATCGTAAATCCCGATTACCTGAAAAGGGATATTCCCTACCCGGATATATTCGCCTAGCGGTTCAGCCGTATTGCGTAAAAGTGTTTCCTGTGTTTTTTTGTGGATCACAATTACTTTCCGGTGTTCCTGTTCATCAATTTCATTGATAAAGCGTCCGTGTTTTATCTTTATGTTTCGTAGTTTCTGATAAGGAGCCAGTACTCCCTGTATCCGGGTATTGGTATAATCCTGTTTATAGGATAAAAGACTCTGTTTCGAAATAACCGGCGATACTTCCGGTATATTTTCCTGAAAAGATTCTTTTAGTAATGTGCCGTCTTCTTCTTTCAATTTGATAGAGCGTCCTTTTTGATATCCCCCGAAAGGCATACTCGTTCTGCCCGGATAGATGGTGAGACTATTGGACGACATAAAGTTGAAATTACTCATCATCCCGTTTTGCAATCCGTTGCCCGCGCCTAATAAGACAATCAGCATAAATATACCCCATGCAATAGAGAATCCGGTCAGGGCGGTGCGGAGTTTGTTTTTTCGGATAGAGGTAAATATCTCTTCAAAAATATCTCTCATGCGTATTCTATTTTTCCCGGATAGAATCTATCAGGCCGTCGGTTATGTGAATGAGTTTATGTGTCTGATTTGCAATGTCCTGTTCATGGGTAACAATGATCATGGTCATCCCGTCGTCATTTACCTCCTTGAGCAAATTCATTACTTCCTGAGTTGTTTTGCTGTCAAGCGCGCCGGTTGGTTCATCGGCAAGAATGATCTGAGGTTTGGCTATTAAAGCCCGGGCAATTGCAACGCGTTGTTTCTGTCCCCCCGACATTTCTGAAGGCATGTGATGAGCCCAGTCTTTGAGACCCATCTTGTCGAGGTATTCCATGGCCAGGATATTCCGTTTTTTTCGATTTATTTTTTGGTAGTAGAGAGGCAGCGCTACATTTTCGAGCGCATTTTTAAAGTTGATCAGATTAAAGGATTGAAAAATGAACCCGATCATCTTATTTCTGAGTTCAGCGGCTTTCGTTTCGCTCAGGTCTTTTATGAGCAGATTGTTGAGATAGTAGTTTCCGCTGTCATAGTTATCCAGAATACCCAATATATTCAGGAGTGTTGATTTACCGGATCCCGACGCTCCCATGATAGAGACCAGTTCGCCTTTCTCTATTGTGAGGTTGATTCCCTTCAATACATGTAGCGGACTACCATTGTAGTACGTTTTATTAATATTCTCCAGCCGAATCATAGATGTCTGCTTTATTATTTTCTTACTGTGGTGATGAAAAAGAACAAAAAAATATTGTTATTCGATAAAAGTAAGAAAAGAATAAAGCAGTTGTATCTAAAAAGTAAATATTAACAAAGTTTGTTTATAAATATTTAAAAAGACTGCATGTCAACCAGTTTTTTGTAGTATCCCTCCATTGCCATCAGTTCATCGTGATGTCCGCGTTCTACTATTTCTCCTTCATGCATTACACAGATTAGATCTGCATTTTTGATTGTTGATAAGCGGTGTGCGATCACGAGTGTCGTACGGTTCTTCATCAAGTTTTCAAGGGCATCCTGTACCAGACGTTCTGATTCCGTATCCAGCGCAGAAGTTGCCTCATCAAGAATCAATACCGGAGGATTTTTCAGGATAGCACGGGCAATGCTCACACGCTGACGTTGTCCTCCCGACAGTTTACATCCGCGGTCGCCGATATTTCCGTTGTACCCTTCCGGGTTTGCCGAAATAAAGTCATCTGCATTTGCAATACGCGCAGCTTCGCGAACTTGTTCAAGGGTTGCATTTTCAACGCCAAACGCAATGTTGTTGAAGAACGTGTCATTAAACAAGATTGCTTCCTGATTAACATTCCCCATAAGAGAACGCAGGTCTGTTATCGTCATATCCTTTACATTGATACCGTCAATTGTGATGGAACCTTGCTGCAGGTCATAAAACCGGGGTAACATATCGGCCATTGTCGATTTTCCGGATCCGGATTGTCCTACTAATGCCACTGTTTTACCTTTCGGGATATCCAGATTGATGTTTTTCAGCACCCAGTCATTTTGGTATTTGAACCAGGCATTTTCAAAACGGATTCCTTCTTTCATTTCTGTCAGATGAATCGGTTTTTCCGGATTTGTAATTTCATTTTTGGCTTTCAGAATTTTATCCACACGTTCCAGTGCCGCTAAACCGCGTTGCACAGAATAGCTTGCCTTCGAAAACTCTTTCGCCGGATTGATGATACTATAAAAAATAACTAGATAATAGATAAAAGATGCCGCGTCGATACTGCTTGATCCTGAAATGATTAATGATCCGCCGTACCATAATACGATAGCGATGGTCATGGTTCCCAAGAATTCACTCATCGGATGAGCAAGTGCCTGACGGCGGGCAATCCGGTTTGAGATAGAGCGAAACTGGTCATTGCCGCGTTCAAAGCGGATATTCACTTTTTTCTCAGCATTAAAAGCTTTGATAATACGTAAACCTCCCAGCGTTTCTTCAATCTGCGACATTAACGCACCCCATTGGTTTTGAGCCTCCAAAGAACTGCGTTTTAGCTTTTTACCGATAGATCCCATGATGTATCCGCTGAAAGGAAGTAAGATGAGTACAAATACCGTTAATTGCCAGCTAATCGCAAACATCGTAACCAGATAAACAACAATCATTACCGGATTTTTGAACATCATATCCAGCGAAGCCATTATCGAGTTTTCAACTTCTGCAACATCCCCTGTCATACGGGCCATTACGTCTCCTTTCCGTTCACTGCTGAAGAAGCCGATCGGAAGACTAAGAATCTTATTATAAATCGTATTCCGGATATCACGTACAACACCTGTGCGGATCGGAATCATGAAGTAAGAGCTCAGGTAGCTGGTACCAGTCTTGAAGAGTGTCATGATCACCAGAAAAACACCCAGTACCATTAATGCAAAAGGTGCTCCGTGATTATTGATCAGTTCAGAAACATACCAGTAAAAGTTATTAATTAGTTTATCTTTAAATGATTCGGCTCCGTCCCATGCCATAAAAGAATAAATCTGCTTATCCATTTTAAACAGGATTTGCAGAATCGGGATAATCAATCCGAATGAGAATAAACTCAATAAGGTTGATAGAATATTGAAGGAAACGTTTAATGCAAGTAAGTGCTTATACGGAGAAACAAATCTCCGAAGAACAGTAATAAAATCTTTCATCTATAATAAAGGATACATTTGGCCGCAAATATACGCCAAATGCATCCAATATTAACCATAAAGAATAAAATTCTTATGCTTTTAGCTCAGCCTTATAGCCGGCATCTTCCACTAATTTAACAACTTCCTCCGG
>JAVWBH010000131.1:0-7970 GCA_036649595.1 Bacteroidales bacterium | reverse complement strand
CCTCCCGCATTCCGAGTGGGTTAAACTTCGGAATGGGCGAATGGGACGTTATGGACTTTGGCAGCTATAATAACGACAGTAAAACTCCGGCAGGTTATTCCGCCTATGAAAAATCATTTGTCGGCTGGATGAAGCTACAGGAGTTGATCAACCCGGCTTCTGTTACCCTGAATCCGCTTTCAGATTCAAATGAGGCTTACGTGATTCATTCGGAACAGAACAGGGATGAATTTTTTGTTTTTGAAAACCGCCAGTTAAGCAAATGGGATGAATATCTTCCGGCCGCCGGCTTGTTGATTACCCATGTAGATTATAATCAGACCATCTGGAATAATAACGCCGTAAACAATGAAGCCGGCCGTCAGCGGGTAACGCTTGTCCCTGCAGATAATAAATTATTGGTTTATAATAATAACAACCAGCAGTATTTTAACTCATTATTAGGAGATCCTTATCCGGGATCGACTAAAAATACCGCTTTCACAGACAACAGCACTCCGGCTGCCGTATTAAACAACGGCACGAAGTTGGGAAAACCGGTTACAGAAATCACCCATTCGAAAGGCGTCGTAACATTTGAATTCCTAAAAGATTTTGTAAGCACTCCGAAAGCGCTTCCGGCAACAGATATCCGAAGCAACGGATTTACCGCTAACTGGGAAGCGGTAGAAGGCGCAACCGGTTATTCATTAAATATTTCGCCCGTAATCAACGGAGAGAAAATTATATCGGAAAACTTCGACAAATTCACACGAGGATCAGAAAGCAATCCCGACGGAACGGATATCGGCTCCAAGCTCGACAATTATATGCAACAGGCCGGTTGGTCGGGAGAAAAAATTTATCAAGCCGGAAAAAGTTGCAAAATCGGAAGTAATTCAACCAAAGGACACCTGATCACTCCCGCGCTAAATTTATCGGCCGGTAACGGCGTTATTACTGTTTATTATACGGTAAAAGGCAAATCCGGTTTATCGCAAGGTATCAAGCTCTCATTGACCTCTGATGCCGCCGGTAATTCTCCTTTTGAAGAGATCAGCCGGAATTTATCGACATCAGCCAAAAGAGAATGTGTGGTTTTCAAACAGGCTCCTACAAACGCCTATCTGAAATTCAAATTGTTTGCAGTTGGCTACCTGGACGATTTCGCCGTTTATAGCGGAGATGTTTCTGCTCAAGAACCGGTAGCGTCACGTACAGCGGTGCAAATGCCGATCCTGATTGAAAACATTCAGGAAACCACTTATCAGATATCTGGCCTGACACCCGGCACGACATATGCTTATAACGTTCTGGCAACGAAGGATGGTAATAAATCGGAATGGTCAGCACCGGTAAATGTGACAACTGATTACAGCACCGGATTAGCCGATACGAAAGAGGCTCTGCAACTGTATGTAAACGGCAATCAATTGATTATAAACGGGTACAAAGGCAAACAGGCCGTATTGTATGATTTTAGCGGTAAGATACTCCGGTCGCAGTTATTGGATTCGGATGTGACGACCCTCGTTTGTGAAAAAGGTTTTTATCTGGTTCGGATCGGAACGCAGACAGCGAAAATTCACATTGGCGAATAATCTATAAACAAACAACCTGACAAAAAAAAGAGGATAACGTATGAATGCGTTATCCTCTTTTTTGTTTTAATTACAGATCGGTTGATCTGAGCGTTTATTGACCATAATATTCAACATAATATGATCCGTATTCTGCATACCGGTTGTTCCGACTTTCCCGAGGTTATAAATTGTTTTCTCAATATCCTGCTCTATAATGCCGTCATTTTCCGAAATACAAATCTTATCTACAGCTAAAATGGCAGACTGAACGGCCGACGAGGTTCCGGAAGAAACCTTCAATGCACAGCCGGCTTTTGCTCCGTCACAAACCATCCCGGTAATATTACCAATCATATTCTTAATTGCGAAAGTTACTTCCGTATATCCTCCGCCCATCAAGTAGGTGATACCGCATGCAGCTCCCGATGAAGCAACGACACAGCCGCATAAGGCAGATAAACGCCCCAGGTAAGTTTTAATGTGGATCGCGATCAAATGGCTCAATACCAATGCGCGGGTCACGCGCTCCTCCGAACTATTCAGTTTATCGGCAACCGCTACAACCGGTAAGGTAACGGTTATCCCCTGATTACCACTACCCGAATTACTCATTGCCGGTAAGGTACATCCGGCCATACGGGCATCTGCCGCCGCCGCTGTCATAGACATCGCATAGGTCAGCACCCCCTGCCCAAAGATCGATTCATGAGAGCGGTTACGAATCGTTTTACCGATTTGCAATCCGTAGTTATGTTTTAATCCCTCTTCTGCAATCGCCCTGTTCAGACATGCAGACTCTTTTATAAATGCAATTTCCGCGATAGGAGCTTCCATGGCAAACTGAAAAATAGAAGCTACCGTCAACCCCAGTTTGCGGGCATCCGGCTGATCAGACACCGCTGAAGCGTCAGCATTTTCCCGTTCGGAAGCAACCAGGCAAACCCCGTCTAACGTAACCTCGGTAATGCAGTCATGATTATCCCGAATGGTAGCGCTTGTTGTATGATGCGTACTCCAACAGCTTGCCCGAATATACAATTTCACATCTTCTTGAGACAGTTTTATCTCCACGCGATTGGCGGCCACCATCTGTTGAGCAATGGCAACCTGCTCGGGAGAAACCTCCCGTAATACCTCAAGACCATATGCCGACTTTCCGCAACAAGCTCCCAAAGCAGAGGCTATATAAAGGCCGTTCATTCCGGTACCGGGAATACCCACTCCCATCGCATTCTTTAAAATATTAGCACTTACCTCAACTGTAATCTTGGCAGGTTTTTCACCTTGCTCTTTCAATATCTCGGTTGCTTTCGCAACAGCCAGTGCTACGGCAATTGGCTCAGTACATCCCAATGCCGGTTTCACCTCGCTTTTCAACAATGCGATGTAAGCATCCCTTTGCTCTTTTGTAAACATATAGTAGGAAGAATAAAAATGTGTTATATTTGATAATTATCTGCAAATATAATTAAACAGACGTATTTTAGGATTTACTCACTTCCTGATTTTCGGGAAATAAGAGATTAAACCTATCTTTGCAACAGAATAATCAACTAATCTTAACAAATGAAGAAAGTTATTTGTCCACGATGTGATAATTACCTCACTTTTGATGAAACAAAATATGAAGGAGGCGGAGTAATTCATTTTATCTGCCAGTATTGCGGTCGCCACTTTGGCGTGCGCTTAGGTTCGAAAGAAGCGGATGCCACAAAAATGGCTGCCTGCGACGGTGAGGTATGCGGTAGTATCACCATCATAGAAAATCAATTCTGCTATAAGCAGGAGCTTCCTCTTTTTTTAGGAGACAATATTATCGGACGCCGTTCAAAAGGAACTGTCGTACAGGTACCCATTATCAGTGGGGATATGAGTATGGACAGACAACATTGCGTCATTAACATAAAACGAAACAAACAGGGAGAATTCGTATATACGCTACGTGACTTTCCGAGCCTGACGGGAACTTTCTTATACAATGAGATTGTTGGCAAGGGAGAACGGATAACACTACGCGAAGAACCTATTATCACGATCGGAGCAACAACTTTTATCGTTCAGATGAAAAAACCTGAATAATATTTAAAATTAAAGCATTAAATATTAATTCATTTATGTAATTTAAGGGCCTGATACTATTTACGAATATGAGAGGCAGACAAGATGGGTATCTCCTCTTTTGTCTGCCTCTTTTTATTTATCTATACGCATGAAAACATCCAGATTGAGCAGAAATCCATGGGCATGGATTTCGACCCTTTATTTTGCACAAGGAATACCTTATGTAGCCGTAATGACCATTGCGGTGATTATGTACAAACGCTTAGGCTTGTCGAACACGGATATAGCCCTTTATACCAGTTGGCTTTATCTGCCATGGGTTATCAAACCGCTATGGAGCCCTTTTATTGATATTCTGAAAACAAAACGTTGGTGGATTATCAGTATGCAGGCATTAATTGCCGCCGGATTTGCCGGAATCGCATTCTCTATCCCCACAACCTTTTTTATACAGGCTTCACTGGCGTTTTTCTGGTTACTGGCCTTTAGTTCTGCAACGCACGATATTGCCGCCGACGGATTCTATATGCTGGCGCTGACTACCGGAGAACAGTCGTTCTTTGTAGGTATCCGCAATACATTTTACCGGCTGGCCAATATTTTCGGACAAGGCGTACTGGTGATGCTGGCGGGATGGATGGAAGAAGGAGTCCTTTTCCCGTCTATGAACGGAAACATTCCTTTAGCGTGGAGTATTACATTTTTCTTTCTGACCGCCTTATTTCTGGGCTTTACCATTTACCACAAATTCGTACTACCGTTTCCGCCATCCGACGTTGCTCATAAGGAAAACAACATCCGGCAACTGATGGCTGACTTTTTTCAGACATTCCGCTCTTTTTTTCAGAAACCGCACATGGGACTGATTTTTTTCTTCCTGCTCACCTACCGCCTGGGGGAATCTCAATTAGCGAAAATTACCTCTCCTTTCCTGCTGGACGAAGCGTTGGTGGGAGGCATGCAATTATCTACGTCAACAGTCGGTATGGTATACGGCACAATCGGCGTTGCCGCTTTGCTGGCAGGCGGGATCATCGGCGGATTCATGATATCGAGAGACGGATTTAAAAGCTGGATCGTTCCGATGGCCATCGCCATTAACTTACCGGATATTCTGTATGTTTTGCTGGCGGCATTCCAGCCGGAGCAGGTATGGCTGATTATTGCATCGGTAGCCATCGAACAATTGGGCTACGGCTTCGGATTTACCGCATATATGCTTTACCTGATCTATATTGCCGACGGCAAGCACAAAACGGCTCATTATGCCATCGGTACCGGATTTATGGCATTGGGAATGATGCTTCCGGGCATGGTAGCGGGTTGGGTGCAAGAACAGATCGGCTATACCAACTTCTTTATCTGGGTGTGTATCTGCACCATCCCCGGCATCATCGCCGCTTTCATGGTTAAACAAAAAATAGATCCGTTATTTGGAAAGAAAGTAAAATCTTAAAACTGCTACCACTATGCGCATATATGCTTTTGCCCTTTTTATTTGTTTCTCTTATCAGATCGCTTCCGTCGGACTATTCGCCCGCAAAAAAACAGAACCGAAAGTCAAGCCGGGAATTGAAGTGCTGCGAAAAGATCATTTCAAACTGTTGGAAGGCAAAAAAGTGGGGCTCATCACCAACCCGACCGGCGTAGACACACGGCTGAAATCTACCATCGATATTTTACATGAAGCTCCGAATGTTAATTTGGTAGCCCTGTATGGTCCGGAACACGGAGTAAGGGGAAATATCCATGCCGGTGATAAGGTTGACAATGCGAAAGATGAAAAGACCGGGTTGCCCGTATACTCCCTGTATGGAAAAACACGCAAACCGACCCCCGAAATGCTGCAAGACATCGACGTGATGGTATATGATATTCAGGATATCGGATGTCGCTCGTTTACCTATATCAGCACCATGGGGCTGGCCATGGAGGCATGTGCCGAAAATGGAAAAGAATTTATCGTACTCGACCGGCCGAATCCGTTGGGAGGCGAACGTATTGAAGGAAATCTGGCGGAAGAGGGATTTTTCTCTTTTGTCAGTCAATGGCCGGTGCCTTATCTTTATGGACTTACATGCGGCGAACTCGCTGAAATGATCAACGGCGAGAATATGATCCGGAAACCGTGCCACCTGACAGTTGTAAAAATGAAAGGATGGAAACGGAAAATGAGCTTCATGGATACCGGCCTCGAATGGGTCATCTCCTCGCCCCATATCCCGCGGGCAGAAAGCGCTTTCTTTTACCCCGTATCCGGCATTCTGGGCGAACTGGGTTATCTGTCTATCGGTGTGGGATATACGATGCCATTCCAACTGTTTGCGAAAGATTCAATTGATGCCGACGACCTGGCAGAGCGGCTAAACCGGCATGAATTACCGGGTGTTATTTTCCGCCCGATCCATATCAAACCGTTTTATTCTACCGGCCAGGGCAAACCGTACGAAGGCGTACAAGTACATATTACCGATCCCCGGAAAGCTCCGCTGTCACCAATACAATTTGTGGTTATGGAAGAACTTTACAAACAAAATCCCGAAAACCACATCTTCCAAAAAGGCGATACCACGCGGTTCGGTATGTTCGACAAAGTATGCGGCACCGATTATATTCGTAAAACAATGACACAGCAAATGGATTATGACGCGATCCGGAATTACTGGAACAAAGACACCGACAGCTTCAGAAAGCTATCCAAAAAATATTATCTCTATAAATAATCGGCCATGCATTACCACAAATATTACAATTCTGAATTCTGGAAAGGGGTACTGAATGAATTATATGCGTTTATCCCCCGCGAAAGAATTTATACGGATGAGATGCGACGTCTGGCCTGGGGTACAGATGCCAGCGTATACCGGATGATTCCGAAACTGATTATCCGGGCAATCAGCGAAGAGGAAATAGTACAGATTTTACAAACCGCCTCACGCAGAAGAGTGGGTGTAACATTCCGCGCCGCAGGCACAAGCTTATCCGGTCAGTCCATCAGCGATTCCATACTAGTGGTTGCCGGTAAAAACTGGGAGAAATACACCTTAAACAGCGACGCTACCCGGATTACGTTGCAACCGGGGATTACAGGAGGGCGTATTCAGGAAATTCTGAAACCTTACCGGCGCCGTTTCTCGCCGGATCCGGCTTCTTTAAAATCAGCTATGCTCGGAGGGATCGTTATGAACAATGCATCTGGAATGAGCTGCGGCACACACGCCAACAGCGACCGGGTATTGGAATCGGCAAGAATCATCTTTACCGACGGGACGATACTCGATACGGGGGATGCTTCTTCACGACATGCTTTCGAATTATCTCATCCTGTTTTTCTGAAAAAGATAAAAGCAATACGTGCCGCTATTCTGGAAGATATTCCGCTCACCCAACTGCTGAGTAAAAAGTATGCGATTAAGAACGTGACCGGATTAAACCTCCTCCCTTTTCTGCGATTCTCGGATCCTTTTGAAATTATAGCCCATTTAATGACCGGCTCGGAAGGTACGCTTGCCTTTTTGGCTGAAGCCACCTTCCGGACAGAACTTATAAAACCGTTTAAAGCAAGTGCATTAGTATGCTTCGGCTCATTGAAGGAAGCTTGCCTCGCGGTACAAAAATTAAAATCACATGCTCCGGCAGCCGTAGAGTTACTCGACAGAAAGGCGCTTCGGGCGATTCAGGATTCGGATAAGATTCCGGAATATATTACATCTCTGGGGCCGGATGCAACCGCATTGCTGATAGAAATACACGCTGATACGACTACAGAACTGACTCAACAGAGCGATATCATCCGCAAAGAGCTCAAATCGTTTACAATTGTAAACGATTTTGCCTTTTTCGATCAGGAAAAAGAGTATGCCCCGCTGTGGGCCCTCCGGTCCGGAATCTTCCCTGCCGCCGGCGGGATGCGGGAGCCGGGCACCAGCTGCCTGATTGAAGATGTAGCGTTTCCTATCGAATCTTTACCGGAAGCAACCGTCGAACTACAGCAACTGATAAACCACTACGGCTACCATGACGGCGTTATTTACGGACATGCTCTCGAAGGTAATTTTCATTTTATCTTAAATCAGCGTTTCGATTCGGCAACCGAAGTTAAACGTTACGAATCGCTGATGCGCGATGTTGTCAATCTCGTAGTGCATAAATACAACGGATCGCTGAAGGCGGAACATGGCACCGGCAGAAACATGGCTCCGTTTGTAAAAGAAGAATGGGGTGACAAAGTATGGGCGGTCATGAAAAAAGTCAAATCAATGTTCGACCCGTTGAATATCCTTAATCCGGGTGTAATTTTTAATCCGGATCCCGATTGCCATCTGAAAAACTTAAAACCGCTCCCCC
>JAVWBH010000130.1:2930-8009 GCA_036649595.1 Bacteroidales bacterium | reverse complement strand
CGAATATTCCTGCAAATACCGCATACGTCGATAAGATTGGGCAATGTTGTTGGCAGACAATATAAATAACACATCGTCCACTCCCGAACGTTTATTATAGATGCCCTGCATAGCAATTGCATATTTCTCTTTTTTCTCTTTCAGCGAAGCTTCCAGCTGACGTATCTCCCGCGCCGTACGAGCCTGTTCGCGGTCGATCAATAAAACTTCTTCATTAATCGTCGAAATCAGAGAGCGTCGCATTTTAATCTCTTCTGCCAGGAAATTAAGTTGATGAAGCGACTGTAAAGCAGTTTTTTTCGTATCGGTAAGCATCCGGCTGGTCTCCTCAATCATCTCTTGAGTAGCCCTTTTTAATCGTTCTAGCTCATTTCTTTTCTTTGATGTCTGAGCAAAGGCTGTGAGCAATAAAGAGAAGCATAATCCGGTGAATACTATCTTTTTTATCATTTAATGAGTCCTTTTACCAAATCGGTCAATTCAATCTTTTTATATGAGCCCGGTATGTCAAACCGGGTATTTATCTTTTTATCCAGTTCAATACGGGAGTAATTGAGCTCAGCTTGAATACGCCGCTCTCCCGAATGATAGGTAATCGTTGATTTCATCGGGAATGTAGTCCCGCCCAAAGGCTGAAACTGCCCATATACCCAATCCACCACATGTGTATTCGACCGACTCGCCACCTGCGTCTGAGACAATACATTTGCCGGATTCAAAAAGAAGTTAAGAACGAACCAATCATCTTCCTTCAAGCGTCCGACCAATAATCCGTCACTTTCTGTTCTCCATTTAAATGCAGAAAAATCCTTCCCTGTAAAATCCCGCTCTCCCGGTACAAACAATTGATTTAAGAAAAGAGCCTGTATCGTTTCAAAGCGCACATCTACCGGAAGTGTATTCCTGTAAGCCACAATTGATTCGGCAACATAACGCCGATTAATACGGTCAACCATCTTCACACTATCGTTTGTAAACTCGGCCCGCATCATTTCAATACCCAAAAATGGTTGTATAGAGACTTGCAGGCGCTCATTTCTGATCAATTTGAACGAACCATTCACACTGAATGATTTATCGCCGCTCATCAGACTGACATTTATCTTCGACTGGAAAGTCTCAAAAGGAAGCTGTTGCATCACTACCGTTTCCACCCGCTGTTTTTCATCTGCGGTCAATACTGCATGACTCGCTACCTCTTGCTTTTTTTTACAAGAAATCAAACATCCGGCCGCTATCAGCCCTATGAAGATCAGACGAAACTTTTTCATTCTGCGATATATTTTTTCGTTTCAATTTTCTTTTTCAATACCTTTATATCCCGTGCAGGCAGCTGCCCCCTGGAAGCGTCCAGCGCCTTTTTCCATTGTTCGAGAGCACCTTCCGGGTCGCCATCCATATACAGGATATCACCATAATGCTCTAAAATTTCCGAACTCGGATTCTTCTCTTTATTAATGGCACTCAGAATATAGAATTTAGCCAGCATATAGTTTTCTTGTTGAAAATATATCCAGGCATATGTATCCAGAAAAGTAGCGTTATTGGGTTCAAGTTTCACCGCCATCCCTGCCATCCGTTCTGCTTTCGAAAGGTCGGATTTATTAAGTGAGAGATAATAACTATAGTTATTTAATACTCCGATATTTTTCTCATTGTATTTCAACGCCTCATCATATGCTTCGTATGATTTCTTGGTATCTCCCATCTTATAATAAACATCCCCGATCTGCCCCCATAAGTCGGAAATCATCTGTACATTCTTCGGATCTATTTTCGTAAGGGCCGTCTGATAAGTAGCCAATGCATCCTTGGGCTTCTCTAGCATCGAATAAGCAACCCCCTGATATAAATACAACTCGGGCATATCAGGCAGTGATTTCATCCCGCGTTTGGTCACATCGATAATATCCTGATAATCTTCGCGCTTCATACCCACGCCAATCAGCTGTAGCCAGAGTTTCCGGTCATTCGGATTAAAATCTACGGCATACCCCAACTGTTCACGTGCTTCCGGATAGCGTTCGGTTGTGAGCAGTAATTCAGCATATAATGCATGTAATTCACTCATCTGCGGATGTTGGTCAAGAACTACCGTGAATAAAGAATCGGTATCAGCCAATGCTACTGAATCCTTTTTTTGTAATAAGGTAGAAAGATAGCCGGTGAGGATTTTTATTTTGGTATCCACATCGAGCTTCTCATTCACCAATGCATTTTTAACTAATGTATTGGATGCCGGTATATTGCCGATCCGATTCAGATAGTCGGCACGCGATACCAAAAGATATGCATTATCCGGATCCATTTTCTCAGCCGCCACATAGGCAGAATCGGCCTCCGGCAACATTCCTTCCCCCAAATACAAGTCGCCGAGCATAATCGAATACTGTATCTGTCCGGGATAAGCTTTTATCAATTTCTTGACTTCCATAAAAGCAGAATCAGGCTCTTTAAGTGACATATACAACCGATGCTTTTCAAGAATTACCGGCTCCATCACCCCTACATTCTCCTCGAGTTTGTTTAATGCACCAATCGCATTACGAAGTTCGTCGCGTTGCGTATATACATCTGCCAACGAATAATTGATTTCCGGTTTATTCGGATAGATCAGTCCTAAACGCTTATAAGCAGCTACCGCCTGGTCGCTCATATTCAGGTTTTGAAGCAAATGTGCTTCCATCATGCCATACCAATAATTATCGGGATCCCGCCGTACAGCACCCTGTAAATAATCCAATGCCACCAGCGGCCGTCCCAACTGCAAGTAATAATTAGCCAGCTCATAACGGGCCGGCGCACTGGCCGTATCAATAGAAACAGCTTTTCTCATCAGATCGAAAGCAGCATCATATTCTCCTTGCCCTTTCATGCGCAATGCTTCTTGAAAGAAATAATCAAATTTCCTCCGTTCGGCATCGGGAAGATCGGCCAATCCATTTTTCCCCACTTTAGAGCTCGTTGCACATGCACAGAGCATGAGCCCGGCACACACTATCTTTAACCATCTGAATCGATTCATCTGTTTCCGTAATTTAGAGTTATTATTTACCTGTATGACCGAACCCGCCATCGCCCCGTTCGGAGTCATCAAGCGTATCGGTTTCTTCCCAACTCACCTGTACATAAGGAGCAACCACCATCTGACAAATACGCTCGCCGTCATTGATCACAAATTCTTCATTCGAAAGATTGATCAAAATCACCCGAATTTCGCCACGGTAATCTGCATCAATCGTGCCGGGTGAATTCAAAACTGAAATACCATGCTTAATAGCCAATCCGCTTCGTGGCCGGATCTGCGCTTCATAACCTTCGGCCAACTGAATAAAAAGCCCGGTCGGAACTAATACGCGCTCAAAAGGGCGCATCACAATCGGTTCATCAATATTAGCACGGATATCCATCCCTGCCGAAAGTGCCGTAGCATAAGCCGGCAACGCATGTTTTGACTGGTTTACAATCTTTACGTTCATCATCTGAGTGTTCTGTATTAATTCTTTATCTTGCGAAAATAACGAAAACACACGGAATAAATTATATTATTAGGCTTTTCTGTCACCGAAAGCGGGAAGATAAACGAATTCAATCTCCTCTTAATTACGATTACATCGCCCGATCTCTCCCTTAAACAGATCCCTTGCCACCCATGTTCCGCTATAAATATTGGCAGAGTTATAAAATTTAAAATGCTATTTTAGCAGTCTGATTTAATACCTGACGACAAAGAGAAACATTGACATACCCGACAAAATACATATAGTCAACAATTTATCCGTCATTTCTCTGCGATGTCGTTACTTATAACATATACATTATCAATTATAAGAATGTAGACAATAACATGAAAAACATTATAGCAAAAATGAGAAGGATGTATCCCGGCATAAGTAATTCTACACTCGAACTCCTCTCATCTTATCTTACCCCCTACTCGTTTCCGAAAAAACACCAGCTCATCAAAGAAGGAATCTATTGTAAAGCAGCTTATTTTATCGAAAAAGGGATTACCCGGTCTTTCTGGCTGGTCGACGGGGAAGAAGTTACTACCTCTTTTTCAACAGAAGGAGATATCGTATTCAGTATGGACGAGCTTTATTTCAGTAAACTCAGTGAAGAGTTTGTTGAAACAATTGAAGAGGTAACAGTCTATAAAATACAAATAAAAGACCTCCTCTATCTCTTCGAAACGAATATTGAACTGGCAAACTGGGGACGTATCATTCATCAATATGAGTATCGCAGAATACACCAAACCCATAAAGAACGATTAACATTATCAGCCCGCTGCCGATATGAACAAATGCAAATTCAGTTTCCGGATGTATGTCAACGGGTTAATCTGGGTTTTATCGCCTCTTATCTGGGTATTACCTTGCCTACATTGAGTCGGATCCGCGCCACCGACTCTTATTGATTTTGATATAGGGCAATTTTTTAGAATACCGCATATGTTATTTTTGTATAAATTTCAAAAATTCACATTATGAATAATATAAGCCGGAAAGCAGGTTCTGATCAAAAGCCTCATTATCCCATATTAGACGGGTTGCGGGGAGTAGCTGCCATCATCGTAGTATGGTATCATGTATTTGAAGGGTATGCAACAAGCCGCCTTGACCAGATCATTAACCACGGATACTTGGCTGTTGACTTCTTTTTTATACTCTCCGGATTTGTAATCGCCTACGCTTATGATGATCGATGGAGCAAACTTACGCCTTCTGAATTCTTCAAAAGACGTATTATCCGTTTACATCCGATGGTGATTATCGGAGCTCTGATCGGATGTTTGATGTTCTATACACAAGGATGCGACTGGTGGGATGTATCTGTCGTTGCACTTGGCAGTTTGATCATCGGCACCCTGATGAACCTGTTTTTAATTCCGGCTACTCCTGGTATCGAGATCCGGGGATTAGGTGAAATGTTTCCGTTAAACGGCCCTAGCTGGTCATTATTCTTTGAATATGTGGGGAATATTCTCTACGGCCTATTTATTCATCGTTTTTCGAATAAAACGCTAAGTGTATGGGTAATTCTGATCGGCATTCTGCTTTCCGCATGGGTAATACT
>JAVWBH010000130.1:0-2920 GCA_036649595.1 Bacteroidales bacterium | reverse complement strand
AGGAGATATCGCTTATGGATGGCAATTGACCATAGAACACGGTACCGCAGGATTTTTCAGAATGTTATTCTCCTTTTCATTAGGACTTTTGATGTTCAGGCTGGTAAAACCGGGCAAAATCAAGGGAGCTTTTGGGATAGCCGCGATATTACTAATTGCCTTTTTGGCGATGCCGCGTATGGGCAATGAAAACACACTCTGGCTAAACGGAATCTATGACATGTTTTGTGTTATCGTTTTATTCCCGATACTTGTATATACGGGGATTAGCGGCACATTAAAAAACAAATTCGCCATACGCACATGCAAATTTTTGGGTGACATTTCTTATCCGCTTTATATCGTACACTATCCGTTTATTTATCTTTATATTGCCTGGGTCAAGAATGAAAAACTGCCTTTTTCGCAATCTTGGTATGGTGCGATAGGCGTAATGGTAGTGAGTATGGCGCTTGCCTACCTGAGTTTAAAACATTACGATGAACCGGTACGCAAATGGATCTCAACAAAACTGATCCAACTGAAACCTCAGATTAGTTTATTCAGAGAAAGAGAAAAAATATAATTCCGGATAAAAACGTCACTGCGAACAGAGATAACTCTTCACAGTGACGTTCGTATTTTTCTAAAGATCTCTTCTCCCGAAAAATCTTTTTTCTCTTCCGAAACCCCTCTAATTGAGTTACATTTGTTGTTCATTATAAGTTGATTTATATGAACCCATCCGATACCACTTCCAGCATGCGTTGGGATAAGCTCCTTTCTACCAAACGATTTGGCCAGGAGCAATATCATGATCACCGGCAACATGCCCGGACTGACTTCCAACGCGACTACGACCGGTTGATCTTTTCCTCTCCTTTCCGCCGGTTACAAAACAAAACACAGGTATTTCCGCTGCCCGGCAGCGTATTTGTACATAACAGGCTTACACACAGCCTGGAAGTAGCCTGTGTAGGACGTTCTTTGGGTAATAATGTATCCAATATCCTGCGCGAGAAATATCTCCGGGAACCGTGGCTTCATAAGCTTGATGAAACCGGAGCAATTGTAGCGGCTGCCTGTCTGGCACATGACCTGGGCAATCCGCCATTCGGACATTCGGGCGAGAAAGCTATTGCCACTTATTTTTCGGAAGGAAAAGGACAAGCGCTCAAAGAATATCTTTCACGACAGGAATGGGAAGATCTGACTCATTTTGAAGGAAATGCAAATGCTTTCCGATTACTGACTCATCAGTTTAACGGACGCCGCGAAGGTGGTTTCGCACTTACTTATTCTACGCTGGCTTCTATCGTAAAATACCCTTACCCGTCTACTTTGGCCGGTAAAAAACTAAAATTTGGCTTTTTTGCGGCCGAAGCCGAAGCTTATGAGCGCATTGCCGACGAACTGGGCATATTAAAAGATCCCGAAAACGAGCAGCGTTACCGCAGGCATCCGCTGGTATATCTGGTAGAAGCGGCCGATGATATCTGTTATCAGATCATGGACATCGAAGACGCGCATAAACTCAAACTACTGACAACAGCGGAAACGATGGAGTTATTTATGGCTTATTTTAATGAAGAGCGTAAAATACATATTCAAAAAACATTGTCTATCGTAACAGATATCAATGAACAGATCGGTTACCTCAGATCGTGTGTAATCGGAGAGTTAGTAAACGAATGTGCCCGCGTATTTGTTGAAAATGAAGAAGCTTTACTAAAAGGCTTATTCAGCAAACCATTGATTGACTGCATTGCCGAATTGCCTGCCGAAGCATACCGGGCCTGTTCACGAAAAGCCTGGGAACGCCTATACCGTTCGTCGGATGTGGTAGATATTGAACTGGCCGGCCATCAGATTATTTCCATATTGCTCGATAAGCTGATTTTCGCCGTCGAAAACCCAGACAAGTCATATGCCAGGTTATTACTTGATCGTATTCCGAAACAATACGAAACAAATGCGCCCACGAAATACGAACGAATCATGTCGGTACTTGATTATATTTCAGGAATGACCGATATTTATGCGCTCGATCTGTACCGGAAGATTTATGGCATGAGCCTTCCTTCTTTGTAATCTAAAAAATAGCATATCTTATGAGATCATTTCTTATTATTTGCCTGCTGACTATTACGCAACTGATATCCGCTCAGACCTATACGGTCGAAACGGTTCCGAACGTACAGCTAAAAAACGCACACGCATTCGTTTCAAACCCCGACGGTATTCTGTCGGCGGCAACAGTTGCCACACTCGACTCGATGCTTTATCATTTACGCCAGACAAATACATCCGAATTCGTCGTGGTAGCTCTTAACTCTATAGGCGATGCAGATGCCCGCAACTTTGCAACGGCACTCTTTCAGAAATGGGGTATCGGACGCAAAGAAAAGGATAACGGATTACTTTTATTATTCGTCAAAGACCAACGGCAAGCTCTTACCGAAGTCGGATACGGCCTGGAAGGTATCCTACCGGATGCCATCAATAAGCGGTTAATGATGAAGTATATGTTTCCTTATTTTAAAACCGGCGATTATAATCAGGGTATGATCGACGGTGTCCGGGCTTTTATTACTTATATGACTACCGACGAGGCGAATCAGGAACTGATGGTTGCCGCCCCGGCGAAAGAAAACGGAATAGACTGGGGCACCGTTCTGTTTTGGTACATCATCGTATCATTGGCGGTCGGTTTTTTCTTCCTGGGATCTATTCTGAGCGCCCAGAAAAATGCATATGACAGTCAGGATTACTCAAAATACCGCGCGATCATCTCCTATAAAGACTTTTCGCTGATCCTTTGTTTCATTTTCCCGCTCACAATGATACCGCTTTACCTTTGGTTAGTTAGTAAGTTACACCTCTTACGCAATAAGCCTCACACCTGTGATCATTGCGGAGGCAAGATGCACAAACTGAGCGA
>JAVWBH010000129.1:0-8072 GCA_036649595.1 Bacteroidales bacterium | reverse complement strand
AAAGGACTAGGTGAGATATCGCCCGACGAGTTTAAAAACTTTATCGGTGAAAATATCCGACTTGATCCCGTAACTTTAAAAAAGGAGGATCTGGTAAAAGAATTACTGGAGTTTTACATGGGTAAGAACACCATGGAGCGCCAAAACTTTATTATTGATAATCTTGTTATAGAAGAAGATGTTGAATAAAAAAACTGCCGTATTTCCGGGAACATTCGATCCCTTTACGATCGGTCATCAATCTATTGTACGACGGGCGCTGAATCTTTTTGATGAGATTATTATCGCTATCGGTATTAACGAATCAAAACGCACCTATTTTTCATTGGAAGAACGGGTAGAAATGATCCAGAATCTGTATAAAGATCATCCGCAGGTCAGAGTAGAGGCATATGACTACCTGACGGTTGATTTCGCAGAAAAATATCAGGCACAGTATATTTTACGTGGTATCCGGTCGGTGACGGATTTCGAATATGAAAAAACAATCGCCGACGTAAACCGCGAAATATCAGGTGTCGAAACAGTGGTATTATTTACAGAGCCTGTATATACACACATCAGTTCGACCATTGTCCGTGAATTAATGAGTTTCAATAAGGACGTATCCGAATTCGTACCCGACGGGCTGCATATGAAAGAGGTTATTGCGCGCCGGATATAAAAAAACAGTCGTTCATACCGAATGCTAAAACCATATATATGAAAAATTTTTGATTAGGAGTAGCGGTAATTTTATCCGCAATAGCTACCGTATCGGCTCAAAAAGAGCCGGAATCTTTTCGCAAACTAAGGATGGCAGCCTATGCCATCGACCGTTTTTATGTTGATACGGTAAATGACACAAAGCTGGCGGAAGATGCGATTGTGGGGATGTTGAAAGAGCTCGATCCTCATTCAACCTATATGAATCCGGAAGAGGTAAAAGAGATGAACGAACCTTTACAGGGAAATTTCGACGGCATCGGGGTGCAGTTTAACATGCTCAACGATACGCTGTTTGTTATCAACACCATTGTAGGGGGGCCGTCGGAAAAAGTCGGAGTCATGGCCGGCGACCGGATCATTGCCGTTAATGATACGGCTATCGCAGGAGTAAAAATGTCAAACAATGACATTATGAAAAGACTGCGTGGCCCGAAAGGCACACCGGTAAATATATCCGTATTGCGCCGGGGAGTAAAAAAGCCGATCCAGTTCCGGATTATCCGCGATAAAATTCCGATCTATTCCATTGATGCTTCTTATATGGCCGACAGCAAAACCGGATATATCCGCGTGAGCCGTTTCGGAGCTACCACTTACGACGAATTCGTGGAAGCCCTCGAGAAACTAAAGAAAGACGGGATGCAGAATCTGATCCTCGATCTGGAAGGAAACGGAGGAGGATACCTGAATGCCGCGATCGACATGGCGAATGAATTTCTGAATGCGGGCGAACTGATCGTATATACCAAAGGACGTACTCAGCCCAGAGAGGAAGCAATTTCGAATGCCAACGGCAATATGAAAAGCGGTAAGTTGATCGTATTGGTGGATGAGTCGAGTGCCTCTGCCAGCGAAATCGTATCGGGAGCTATTCAGGATCTCGACCGGGGCGTAATTGTAGGAAGACGTACATTCGGAAAAGGATTGGTACAAAGACCTATCCCGCTACCCGACGGCTCAATGATGCGCCTGACCGTAGCGCGCTATTATACCCCTTCGGGCCGAAGTATTCAAAAGCCGTATACCGATGGCGTAGACAGCTATAACCGCGATCTTATCAACCGTTATAATAACGGAGAATTGACGAACGCCGACAGTATCCATTTCCCGGACTCGCTCCATTATAAAACGGCTAACGGACGCACGGTTTTTGGTGGAGGAGGAATCATGCCGGATTACTTTATTCCGCTCGATACCACCCGCTATACCGACGCACATCGGGATATCGTGGCAAAAGGAGTATTAAACCAATATGTTATGAATTATTTCGATCAGAATCAGAAAAGTCTGAAATCGAAATACCGTAATTTTGATCTGTATGACAAAGGGTTTGAAGTAACACCGGAAATGATGAACGACCTGAAAAAAGAAGCGGAAAAAGAGGGATTGAAAATCAACGAAGAGCAATTCGTCAAATCAGAACCTTTGATGCAACTTCAGATCAAAGCATTGGTTGCCCGCGATTTATTTACGGTATCTGATTATTTTCGGGTTATGAATCAATCGAGCGATTCTTATACAAAGGCTCTTGAGCTGATAAATAATGACCAGCAATATAATAAGTTGCTGCAGCCTGCATCCCGTTAAGGATAATAGATAATTTCACGGACAACAACGACATCGGAATCGCCACCCGAGCTAAAGCTTTTGGTAATCCAGTTTCCGATGTGGTCTGTAGTAAGAATTTCACCATCATCCAATATGTTATCGGAGTAAGGATTATCCCTTACTTCGATAATTTTTTTGTCTACGGTAAACGTCGTCCGTAACCGCTTGCCTGTTACCGGATCGTATTGATGATAATTATGGTAGAATTCCTTACCGGTAGGCAATATCCCCTGCTCTTCCACACATTTCTCATCCTGATTGAGAACAGCCTTGTAAGATATTTCATCTTCCTTCCAGCAGATGACCCGATATCCGGAGTCATTGTACGAATACTCTTCTACTGTTTCAATAAACCGCCCGCGTCTGTCATACCGATTGACGGCAACAACCCGCCCGGCGGTATCATATTCATATTTCAGCCTTTCCGGATCACGATGGGAGGCGCCTGCTGAATAAATACGGATCTGTATGATGCGGCAACTTTCGTCGCGGTCATATACTCTCCTTTGCTCTTTTTCATCGGGCAAAACCGGTATATTTTTTTCTTCGGCAATAAATCCTCTTGAATCATAGAGGTAATGAGAGTTTACGTCATATGCGTCGCCGGCATACTCCAACAAGCATTTCTCCAAACCGCCTGCCCCGTCAGCCTGTTGGCTCTGACAATAACAAACAGTACGACAAGATTGTACAGGACCTTTTAAACCATGTTTCCACAAATCAGTACGCGGTGCTTTTTCTGCCTTTATAAAAAAAGGATACAGCAAACAAATCAATAGATACATAGTCTTCATAATCATCCCGTTTAAATTCCTGATACTATGAAAACAACTGAGCAGGAAAGAAAGTTTGATGTATATTGACGTATCTAAATACTATTTCACCTTAATAATATGATTTTACCGATATGCCTGCAAAGCATTTAAGCGCATGGTATGACGGCCAACCCGATGACGCGTCCAGAGTTGTTGTAATTCATAACATCCCCAGGCACATGCCGACCCGATCAGCGCACCTGCGAGCACATCAGTGGGATAGTGTACACCTAATTGCATACGGGAATATCCTACCGCTGTTGCCCAGAGATAAGCGGGCGCAATAACATACCATTTCGGATAATTGAGAGAGAGGGAAGTAGCGAGGGCAAAAGCCCCGCCGGTATGATTAGACGGAAACGAGTAACCGCTCTCATCTACCCGGTTGATAATATACCCGGGATATTTTTCATAAGGTCTCTGACGCTTAACGATCTGTTTGGTAATGAGCTGAACAGCATATACACTTGCTACCGAAGCGGCAATTCCCAATGTTTTATCGAGATGATCGGCATCCCGGGTAATCAAGTCATAAATACCCATTCCTACGGGAATTCCGATTAACAGATATGCTTCGGAAGAAGAGATGAATTTATTATAGTTGACTGCAACACGCGAATCGCAGCTATTGATTTTATGCAATAAACGGACTTCTGCCGGCTGGGAAAAAACGGCCGGGGAGATAGAGAGTAAGAATAAGAATATAAATACCTGTTTCATTTGTATATGATTTAATTTTTAACATTAAAGTCAAATGCGCCAATTATATACCTTTTTTTCGGGTATCTCAAATCTAGGTAATTTATGCGATTTCATTGGGACTTATTATTAAGGTTTTTCTAAGAAAACAAAGATACATCCCGTTTTATAAAATAATACATGCCTTAAATAAAAAGTCGCCCCTGAAATCAGAGGCGACTTATATGAAATCGGATAATATCCGGTTAATTAGTTTTTCAAACCACGGTTACGCAACAATGCTTCCGGATTTGGCTCAGCTCCGCGGAACTGTTTGTAAAGCGTCATCGGCTCTACACTACCTCCTTTTTCAAGGATATTCGAACGATACAACTGAGCTGTTTCCTGATCGAATATTCCCTTTTGGGCGAAGGCATCAAAAGCATCCGCATCCAATACTTCAGCCCATAAGTAGCTGTAATACCCGGTAGCATAGCCATCGCTTGAGAAGATATGGCTGAAATAAGAACCGCGATAACGGTAAGTAATCTCATCGATCAGACCGATTTTTTCTGTAGTAGCCTTTTCGAAGGCGATAGCATCAAAATTATTCAGTTCGAGATTCGTATGATAATCCATATCCAATAATGCCGCAGCAACCAATTCGGTGGTAGTAAATCCGGTATTGAAATTCGAAGCTTTTTCCATTTTTTCAATCAAAGCATCCGGAATAACCTCTCCGGTTTGATAATGGCGGGCATACATTTTCAATACATCCGGATGAGTTGACCAATGCTCCATAATCTGAGAAGGTAATTCAACAAAATCACGGGCTACCGATGTGCCACTCACTGCCGGATAGGTACATTTAGTAAGCATACCATGCAAACCGTGTCCGAACTCATGGAATAATGTTTGTACTTCATCGATATTCAATAAAGAAGGAGTATCACCTACCGGTTTAGAGAAGTTTCCTACATTCACGATGACCGGACGAGTTTCAACACCATCTTTTACCTGCTGGTCAATGTAGTTGTTCATCCATGCACCTGCTTTTTTTCCAGGACGCGGGAAGTAGTCAACATAGAATACGCCCAAATGAGAATCATCTTTGTCTTTTACTTCAAAAACCTTCACATCCGGATGATATACCGGCATATCTTTCAATTCAACGAAAGAGATACCCCAAAGTTTATTGGCAACCATGAATGCTCCGTCACGTACCTGATCTACCGAAAAATATGGTTTCAGTTCGGATTCATCCAGATTGAATTTCTCCTTACGCAGTTTTTCTGTGTAATACCACCAGTCCCAGGCAGCTAAATTAAAGTTTCCGCCTTCTTTATTAATCATTTTCTGCATATCGGCAGCTTCTTCCTTCGCTTTCGGAAGCGCACTTTCCCATATTTTATTTAACAGGGCATATACGTTTTCCGGGCTTTTTGCCATACGATTGTCCAGGGCAAATTCAGCAAACGAATTAAATCCTAATAATTTCGCCTTTTCAAGACGCAAAGACAACAATTTGGCAATTACCTCTTTATTGTCATTTTCATTATTATTGTTTGCACGATTCGTATACCCCTTATACATTTTCTCACGTAGCTCGCGGCTGTCGGCATACTGTAAGAAAGGAATCAGACTCGGCTTGTCGAGTGTAAACACCCATTTACCACTATCGCCTTTTGCAATCGCGTCTTCGGCCGCAGCGGCAATTGCCCAGTCTGGCAAACCAGCCAACTGATTTTTGTCTTCAATGACTAATTTAAAATTATTCGTTTCAGTCAACACATTATCAGAAAACTGGATAAACAGTAATCCTAACTGTTTGTTGATCTCTTTCAACTGTTCTTTTTTCTCGTTGTCTAGCAAAGCTCCCGAGCGTACAAAATTCTTGTAATATTTTTCAAGAACCATCATCTGCTCCGGAGTCAGGTTTTCATTCATCCGGTTATCATATACCGTTTTGATACGGGCAAACAACTTATCGTTAAGCATCATGTTATCGTCATGGGCTGTTGCGATAGGAGATATTTCGCGCTGAATGGCTTTTAATTCGTCATTTGTTTCTGCAACGGTAAGGTTGTAAAATACACCTGATACCTTTTTAAGCAGTTCGCCGCTGAAATCAAGAGCAGCAACTGTATTTTCGAATGTAGCCGGCTCCGGATTATTCGCGATCGCATCGATTTCGGCATTCTGCTCGTCCATACCTTTTGTAAAAGCAGGCATGTAATGAGCTGTTTTTATCTCTTCAAAAACAGGTACTCCGAACGGAGCCTTTGAGTCTGTAAAGAACGGATTTGTTTCCGTCTTCGTTGATGTACAAGAAACCAGAATGGCAGCCATACAGGATGTAATTAATATTTTCTTCATTGAAATAACTTTTGTTTATACAAACAAAGATAACTTATAGAAACAGAATGTCAACAAAAAGGGGGTATTTTCTATTATTTTGTCACGGTATCGGGCATATTTAAGCATACCGATACAGGATAATGATCCGAATAATTTACATGATGGACTTTGGCATTATATGCCCTGAACAAACCGCTATGCAATACATGATCTATGCGAAACAGAAATTTATTTTCATGATATGTGATTCCCAGACCGAATCCGGATTCGCGAAAAGCATCTTTCAGATCGCCGCGTATTTTCTGATAACAGTATGAAATGGGAGTGTCATTGAAATCGCCGCAAACGATAACCGGATTTTTCTGGCGGCCAATGATCCGGCTCAGCGTATCGGCCTGTACGGCCCGTACCCGATAAGCTTTCCCGAGTTTATGGATAAGAGTACTCCGGATTTCATCAATCTTACCCGAGTCAAAGTGGCGAATCATTTCATTATAAAATTCTTTATCTTCTTTTGACAGCTGATTCGATTCTAAGTGATTATTAATTAAAGTAACCCGCTTGCCACGAATATCCAATTCATAAAGACAAGAGTTATTATAAAGACTTTCATAATTGATCGTTTGCGTACGCTTGATCGGAAATTTGGAGAAAACAGCCAGTCCGCTTTTATAATTATTAGAAGCCGGGCTATAATGATAATAAGGGTATCCGGATAATATTTTACGTATTTTCCGTTCGGTGAGTCCGTCAGGTCTTTTATAGAATGTATATTCCTGAAGGCAGATAATATCAGGGTTCTGCTTATTAATAAAGTCGAGAACCGCTCGCCCATTATTTTTACCCGCATTTTGCCCGAGCCCGCATGTATTATAAGTCAGTAATTTAATATCGGCAGGAGCCTCTTGCTCAGAGCCTATATGGTAAGGGATATAACGAGTGACCGGCTCCCAGCACAGCAGGATCGCAATCAATGAAAAAAAAGCATACCATTTGAGCCGGATTGTCCAATAAATAAGAAAGAGGAAAACCGGAAAAAAGAAAAAAGGAAATAGAATACCCAAATAAGATGGGTAAACAGAGCTTAGCGGTGATATTCTATCAGAGTAAGAGGAGAAAATAAAAAGGACCAGCACAACCATATTAACCGTAAGCACCAGTCCGTCAAATAGTTTTCCAATAATATGCATAATTATTTCTTTCCAGCATTAAAGAGTCTTTTCTTTTCTTCAGCGGTCAGTCCGTCATATCCGGAACGTTTCATTTTATCCAGAATAGCGTCAATTTCAGCCTCCTGTTCTTTTTTACTCTTATTATATTCCATATCCATTTGCCGACTGCCCATACGCACTTTCATTTTGGGACGGGGCTTAAACCTGTCAACCACTTTATCTATGATCCGGTTGATCCAGCGTGTAAGGTCGGTTCCTTTCTTATAATAATAGGCGAATAGAAAGCCGAACAATGCACCCCCGATGTGAGCGATATTACCTCCCGCATTATCCGAAATAATATTAAAGAAGGAGAGAGCCACTACAAACATAGCAATATATTTGAGTTTAACGGCACCCAGAAACATCAGATAAACAGCCTCATCGGGAGCTCGCATAGCGGTTGCCACAACGATTGCCAGTACCGAGGCGGAAGCACCCAGCAAATAAGCATGTTCTACAACGGCAGAGAACATCGGAAACAGGTTGTATGCCATTATATAAAGCAAACCGCCGAATATTCCGCCCATAAAATAAATACCTCCTAACTGCTTTTCGGTAAACCACCGCAAAAAAAGGTTTCCGAACCAGTATAACCACAGCATGTTAAACAGCAAATGCAGAAAATCCGTATGCAGAAACATGTAGGTGATCAGAGTCCATGGCCGGAACAGCAGTTTTGACAGGCTGGAGG
>JAVWBH010000128.1:0-8075 GCA_036649595.1 Bacteroidales bacterium | reverse complement strand
CGATAGAGATTGTGAAAGTAGCCGGTATTGTTGTTGAGGGATAAATCTTTCATTTTTCAGAACCCCGGAAGAAAAGGGCCCTGGAAAAGCAGATATAGTTCCTGAAAAAATGATGGTTACGTATGGATTTTCTGTTTTTGATTTTCTAATCGGAATCCGGAAGATTATTTATACGCCCTCTTTGTTTTTATATACTGTATGATTGATATAATAGGTTGTTATATCAATCGTAATTAGAAGATTATGGTTTATTGCAGGACTTTGATGTTGTTGATCATATAACGATTACCATCTTTTATTATTGAAATGGCAATTTTATGGTTTTTGCCGTTTCCCCGATAAGAAATTAAATAATCCATGTCATTTAATCGTTCAAAATTAAGGCTCATGCTCCAGGTTTTATCATAATCATAATTATCAATCAAGAGATCATAGCCGCTATATCCATCCATTCTGATCTCCACACGAAATTAAGTCATCCCCATATCGGCTTCCGTTCCATATGGGTGTTATGTAAGTAATTTTACAATGTCCGTCAATATTCTGTACATTTATAGGAACTTCTATTAAAGTATCGTCGTCTTTTTTGTTCCAGTAATAACTGACCATATACCAGTTTTTACTCAAACATTTAATGCTTAATGTTTCAATCGCATCTGAATTTATATCTTGAGCCCGAATTATTGGGTCACTACCTGTTGCATTTATCACTCTCGTGACTTTCTCCAACAATCCTTCAGATAAATATTTTTTGAGTAATAATTCGTTTTTAGAATTGTGTTGCAACATATTTTCCATATATGTTATGTAAAATGTTTTAACCGGATCAGAGCATCCGCATAGACAAATTGTATTAAAACACAAAACAAGGAGCGGTAGTAATAAAAATCTTTTCATCTCATTTCTAGTTATAAAAATCATTCTTAACGATGTAAAATAAGGCGATCTGAGTCATCATACATAGCTATATGCCTATTAATGGCGAGATATTCTAAATTTATATATATATGATAAATATTACAAATTTAATAATTTTGTCTTCCCAAGGAATAATTCTTCAATAGCATATAAATTATTTGGTTGTAAAATTTTAGGCTCTTGGATATTGGAGTTGCTAACTTGATGTAATGTGTTCTTTCTGGTTCCATTATGCAAAGTTGAGTTTTTTCAGCTTAACTCATTGTCTGCTTAAAGTTAGTAAGTCCCAGTATCGTGAGATAGCCATTTTTAAGACTGGAGTAACGCTACGATATTTTACGACAATTAGATTAAAAACAGATGGAAAGGCATTCAAAAAATAATTTCCAGTGATGTTCTTTCGCACACCGTACGGAGTTCTCTCTTACACCGTACGCAATCCTTCCATACAGCGTACGGAATTCTCTCTTACACCGTACGGTGTATTGAAGGATTCCGTACGCTGTATTGAAGGATTGCGTACGGTGTGCGGAAGGATTGCGTACGGTGTGCGAAATCTTCCTGCCCAATAGAAATGATAATGGTACCCGAAATTTAGACAGTCGCTTAAGGTGGATATAAACATATTATATTTACCAAAAATGAGAAAACATTGCGATGGCATTTTTAAAGAGAATGCGGTCAAACGTATGGTCGGGGTAATTTCAGTTGTTAAGAAGGAAAGTTTGCTTCTCCTTTTGGGAATAAGATCACCAAATTTGACGAAGAGCCGGTATGCTTCGGTGTAGTTAAGACATAAAAAAAGCCCGAAAACTTTCGTCTTCGGGCTTTATCAGCGGAGAGAGAGGGATTCAAACCCCCGGTACCTTTCAGTACGGCGGTTTTCAAGACCGCTGCAATCGATCACTCTGCCATCTCTCCAGGACTTTTGCATTCGGTTTGTTTCCCGATTGCGTTGCAAAGGTAGCTGTTTTGTTGAAACCTGCAAATGTTTTGGAGAAGTTTTTTGTGCTTTAAAATACCGTTTATTGCTTGTGTGGTCATTTTCAGCGGATAATGATTTTATTTTTTTTGCTCTGAGTATTCATTTTTTATAATACGTATTCATTATATCCGGCAAAATAGACTCTATGGACGCTATCCGTTTCTGATCTGCCGGATGAGTGCTCAGAAATTCAGGTATGGATTTGCTTCCGTTTTGGCTCATGCGCTTCCAAAAATCTGCAGCTTCCTCCGGGTTATATCCGGCCATTGCCATAAATATTAAGCCAAGCTTATCTGCTTCATATTCCTGTTTGCGCGAAAAGGGGAGCATGACCGCAAAATTGGCTCCTAACCCGTAAATGGAAGAGATCAGCAGGTTTTTGGGGGAGGACTCAGATTCTAAGAGCTGGCCTAAGACAGATCCTCCCGCTTCGACCAGCATCTGATGGCTGATCCGTTCGTTCGAATGCTTAGCTACCGCATGGGCTATTTCATGCCCTAATACAACGGCTAACCCGGCCTCTGTTATTGTGTAAGGAAGTATCCCATCGTAAACAACAACTTTTCCTCCCGGCAAACAAAAAGCATTGGGCGTTTTATTGTGTACTAAAACGAATTCCCATTGGTAGCCTTTTAAGAAGCGGGGAGTGCCCTGTGCTTTAAAATAGTTTTCTACTGCCTGCTGTATCTTTTTTCCGCATTGTTCTACCATTCTGGACTGAGTAAAGTTAGTAGAGCGTTTAGCATCTTTCATGTAGGTCGTGTAACTCTCATTACTCAGCGAAAAAATTTTAGAGTCGGATACCAGGCTTAACTGGCGGCGTCCGGTTAACGGGACGGTAGAACATCCGCTTATCATAAACAGAATTGCGAATAGAAATGAATGGGTAGATTTCATAGGTCAGCCGGATTGATGGAACAATAGTTTAAAAATAATGGTTCTTTCAATATAAGCAGGCAGAAAACGGGAAAATATCAGAATATGTTTTTCGAAATAAAAAACACATATAATTAAGGAGGAATGCTTTGGTGTCTTTTTTTTGTTGATATTTAATTATTTACAGAAGTATTAGCTTGTGTTGCTAAAAATAAGAGTAAAAAAATGCAATTTTATTTCATTGAAGTGTTGCACAGGAAATATATATGCCTTATATTTGCATCGCAATCGGGAAACAACGCTTGACCGATAAGCAAACCTCAAAACGGTGTGGTAGTTCAGCTGGTTAGAATACCTGCCTGTCACGCAGGGGGTCGCGGGTTCGAGTCCCGTCCATACCGCTTGAAGCCTCGGAATCGAAAGATTTCGGGGCTTTTTTGTGTCCATAAAATTCTGATCCCAGAATACTTGTCTTTAAATAAACATATATTGATTAAATTTATATATTTGCTCGATGCATCCTGTTTCGGGAGGCAGTTTAAATTTAATCCATATGCAAGAAAGACATTCTAATCGAGAACAATACTTCGAGGAGCTGGCTATTAGTTGTCAGAAATATTTTATTCCTTATCTGAATCAATTTGTGAAAATTAATCCGGCTATGCGAATTCTGGAGATTGGCTGTGGTGATGGTGGAAATCTGTTGCCATTTGCGCAGAAGGGGTGTGACGTAACAGGTGTGGATATTTCGGAAAAAAGAATTACGGATGCCCGGTCGTTCTTTCAGAAGAAAAATGTCTGTGCGGAATTGGTCGCTGCTGATATTTTTAATGTGTCGGATTTTGACGGGCGTTTTGATGTGGTTCTTATTCATGATGTAATAGAGCATATCGGCAGGAAGGAGGAGTTTTTGAATCATGTAGGTCGTTTTCTGGCTCCGGAAGGGGTTTTGTTTATTGGATTTCCGGCCTGGCACATGCCTTTCGGCGGTCATCAGCAGATTTGCCGGCATAAACTGGCGTCGCATTTTCCTTTTTTGCACCTGCTTCCGGCGCCTCTTTATCGCTCTGTTTTGACGCTGTTGGGTGAAAACAGAAGTTGTATAGATGAGTTGTTGGATATAAAACGCTGTGGCCTCACCGTTGAGGGGTTTGAGAAATTGCTGCGAAAAACACCTTATGATATTCTGGAGCGGCAACTGTGGCTGATTAATCCGCATTATGAAGTGAAGTTTGGTTTGGCTCCGCGGAAATTGGCCGGATCGATAGCGGCGATACCTTATCTGCGTAATTTTGTTTCATCTTCTTGTTTTTATATCCTAAAGTGCGTAAATTGAACGCTTTAAAATGTTTGTATATTTAAAAAGGGATAACTATGAAGAGGAATGGTATGACGGGTATTGTAATGGGTGTTATGGTGTTTCTTTGTGTCGGAAATGTATACGGAAAGAAAGATAAGGCTGCTGAGCTTGATTCTATTTTTCAACGGGTTAAAACAGAAGATGTGCGTATTGAGATTGACCGGGTTATTTCGGCGTCGGTTCCTAATACCACCCGTTTTAATCCCCGTGGATTTTTGGAGATAGCGGATAGTACGGCCAAAGGAAAACTTCCTTTTTTTGGTAAGGCTTATAGTGTGCCTTACGGAGATGCGAACGGAGTGGAATTTGACGGAAAAATGAGCCGCAAACTTGTCGAAAAAAAGAAGAAAGCGATCGAGCTGCGGTTTGATATACAAGCTAAGAATGAGAACTATCAGTTTTTTGTTCAGTTGTTTCCCGGAGGAAATACTTCTGTGCGACTGAATAGTAATCAGCGGGAAAGTATATCGTATGACGGAGACTATACTTTTTTTAACTCTCGCGGTAACAAAGCCGATTAAACCGATCGGCGCAATTCGTATCTAATGATAATGATTATATTTTTCATACAGTACTTTTTATGATGCAGGATAATGAGGAGGAAATGATCCGCCGGTTGCAGGATGAAAAAACCAGAAGGCGTACATTTTCACAACTGATAAATGCTTATCAGGAGCGTTTGTATTGGCAGATACGAAAAATGGTGCTGGTGCATGAAGATGCGGATGATGTGTTGCAAAATACATTTCTTAAAGCGTGGAAGAATTTGGATTCTTTTCGTGGGGAATCGAAGTTGTCGACCTGGCTTTTTCGGATCGCAATTAATGAAAGTATTACTTTTTTAAATAAACAGCGCCAGGAAAGGCAAATGGCGAGTGAGGAAGAGTCTTCTTTTTTGCTGGAGAATTTACAGGCAGATACCTATTTTGACGGGGATGAATTGCAACTTCTGTTGCAGGAGGCTATCTTGACTTTGCCCGAAAAACAACGACTGGTATTTAATATGCGTTATTTTGACGAGATGAAATACGAGGAGATGTCGGAGGTGTTGGGGACGTCTGTCGGGGCATTGAAAGCCTCTTATCATTTTGCCGCAAAAAAAATTGAGGATTATTTTAATGAACGCGTTTAAACCATTGGTTTCTAAAGGTGTCAAAAAGATATAGAAAGGAAGAAGATTATGCGTGAAGAAAAAGAAATAATGGATTTTGGAACCCGGAAAACCGGTATGAAAGTGCCGGATGGTTATTTTCCGGACTTCAACGACCGGATGAATCTGCTTATTGACCAGCTGCCGCAAGAGGAGGTGCTTGCTCCGAAAGTATCTCTTTGGACGAAGGTGAAGCCCTGGATGTATCTGGCTGCCATGTTTGTTTCGTTTGTCGTTGTTTTCCGGGTGTTGATTGGTCCGGTTTCGGATGCGGAAAGGACAGCTCAGGCTAAGCAGGCGGAAGAGCAGGCGTTGGTTGAGGATGCTTTTTACGCTTCGGTGAGTGATTATGATGTGTATGAATATTTGTATGCGGGCGCAGAGTAAAATAAATAATTGGATTATGATGAATTGGAAAAAAATAGGGACGTTAGGTTTGTTCTTCGTCTTTTTTGCATTTTCGTTCGTAGCGGAGGCTGCTTGTCCGGAATCGCAGCAGAAGCCGGGCGGTAAGAACCGGATGGCTGAGTTTTTCGAACAGAAAAAAGAATACCTCATACGGCAGGTGGAAATGACTAAGCAGGAGCAGAGTCAATTCTTTCCGTTGTATGAACAGCTTCAGAAGGAGAAATTTAAATTGCATCGGGAGATGCGGGATAAGATGAAGAAAATACAGGCTCAGGGTACTGATGTGACGGATCAGATGTATCTGGATGTAGCGCAGTCGATGAGTGATTTTCGATTGAAAGAAGCACAGCTGGATAGTGATTATTATAAAAAGTTTACGCGGATATTATCACCCCGGAAGTTGTACAAATTTCAGGTAGCGGAAACCCGCTTCGGAAGAGATATGTTGAAACGCGGCCACAAACATGATGACGGGCAGAAGAATGCTCCCGCAAAATAATATAGCCGCTTTTATATTATAGATATAAACAGGAGGGAATGTCAGGTCGATATTCTCTCCTGTTTTTGCATTTGGGTACTTCTTGCAAGAATAATTGCATGAGCATGAATAGAAAAAATGGGAAGTAAGAAAAGAATGGGATTCTTGTTTTGTTTATATTTGTAGACTCATCACAGTTAATTAATAAAGTGTAAGTGTATATTTTAACCCGATTCAAATGAAAACAAAAACTTTGGTCTTCGCACTTTTATTGGTAGCCGGAGCCCCCGTTGTTTTGGCGGGAGCAAACGCTCCGGAGTTGAAAGATCTTGTAAATGGAAGATATTATCCGGCATCGGCTCCTCAATTCCGATCACTTTCGGATGGTGATTATTATACGGCTCCGGCCGACAGAAACCGGATGATTGTAAAGTATTCTTATAAAACCGGAGCTCCTGTAGATACCTTGTTTAATGTGGCTACGGCAAAGGAGTGTCCTTTTAAATATTTTGATGGCTACGAGTTGAGTCCGGATGAAACAAAGTTGCTTATTTATACTGATAAAGAAGAGATATATCGACGTTCGTATAAAGCCCGTTATTATACTTTTGAAATCCGGCGTAATTTGGTGAAGCCTCTTTCGGAGGGGAAACAGCAGGCTGCCTTATTTTCGCCAAACGGGCGGATGGTAGCTTTTGTGCGGGATAATAATATCTTCTTAAAGAAGCTTGATTATAATACCGAATCTCAGATTACGACAGACGGAAAGAAGAATGAGGTAATTAACGGTGTTCCCGACTGGGTGTATGAAGAGGAGTTCGCGATGGATAATGCGATAAGTTGGGCTCCGGATAATGCTTCTCTGGCTTATATTAAGTTTAATGAAAAGGATGTAAAAGAATATCCGATGCAGCTGTTTCGCGGGCAAGCTCCTGATTTGAAAGAAAATGAGTTGTATCCGGGAGAGTTTTCTTATAAATACCCGGTGGCGGGAGAGAAAAACTCGCAAGTAAGCGTGCATACGTTTCACGTAGAGAATAAAGTGACTAAAAAAATAAAGGTACAGACTGACGAAGAGGATTATATCCCGCGCGTTCGTTTTACCCAGGATCCGTCTAAATTGGCGGTAATGACCTTTAATCGCCATCAGAATCTTTTCCGGTTGCATTTCGCTAATCCGGCATCGGGGGTGAGTAAGATTGTGGTTCAGGATGAGAATGAGGCGTATGTAAATCCGGACAATATGGACCTGATTCATTTTTATCCGGAGTTTTTCACCTTTGTGAGTGAAAAATCGGGATATCGCCATTTGTATCAATATGGAATGAGCGGGGCGTTGATGCGCCAGGTTACGAAAGGTGATTGGGATCTGACCGATTATTATGGGTATGATCCGAAAAGTAAAGCATTTTATTTTCAGGCTGCCAAAGAGAGTCCTCTCCGCAGAGAGGTGTATAAGGCGGATGCTAAAGGGGTGATTGTGCCGGTTGTTCAGGATGCGGGTACGAATATGGCCCATTTCAGTAGTAATTTCCGGTATTTCCAGCATTACTTCACAAGTGCCGGTACTCCGATGCAGGTTTCTGTTAAGGATGAAAAAGGGAAGACTTTGCGTGTTTTGCAAGATAATCAGGCCCTTCGTGATAAACTGAAAGGGATGGCAATTGCGGAAAAAGAGTTTTTTGAGTTTAAGTTGCCTTCGGGTGAGATGCTGAACGGATATCTGATGAAACCGGCAAATTTTCGCGCGGGAGAAAAGTATCCGGTTGTGATGGTTCAGTATAGTGGTCCGGGATCCCAGCAGGTATTGGATCGTTGGAAAATGGACTGGACGCAATATCTTACGACAGAGGGGTTTGTGGTTGCGTGTGTGGACGGTCGCGGTACCGGAGCGCGCGGA
>JAVWBH010000127.1:0-8122 GCA_036649595.1 Bacteroidales bacterium | reverse complement strand
TAATACCTACTTTGATCATTGTAATAAAACTTTTAAGGGTTTTTGATTAACCGCTATGATTGCGATTATATTTATTTTCTAAATGTCGTTATGTGGTGAAAACATTTTCAGCATTGGATTTGTTTGTCTAACAGCCACACGGGAGAGGCGTAGCACATGCCGTAAAGAGAAGTAAACTCAACAAAACCAAGCATAAAAGATGATTTCTTTTCATATTCCGATTTTTGTGGTGCAAATCTAAGTATTTTTTTTCAGAAATAATAAATAGGGTGGATTAAAATAAAGATTTATTTCCATAATGCATCCTGAATTGAATCTGAGTTGTTTTATATTTAGTATATTTTCTCAACTTTATGATAATCAAAATAAAAACGAAAGAGTATGGCGCAATGGATAAGTGATTTTAAACAATTTGCTATGCGCGGCAATGCTGTCGATATGGCTGTTGGTATTGTGATTGGTGCTGCATTCGGAAAGATCGTCAGTACGCTGGTCTCTGCAATTATCTCTCCTGTTATCGCTTTGTTAACGGGCGGAATGGATTTTATGAACCTGAAGATTATATTACGTCACGCTGTCATGGAGAGTGACAAGATTATTAAACCGGAAGTAGCATTGGGATATGGAGAGTTGATACAGGCGATCCTTGATTTCATAATAGTTGCTTTTGCTATTTTCTGGGTAATCCGTTTGATCGGGAAAATGCAAAAGAAAAAAGAAGAAGCCCCTGCGCCTCCTGCACCGACTCCGGATGATGTCATATTGTTAAGAGAAATTCGGGATTTATTGAAAGAACAGGATAAAAAATAAGCTCTGCGGATGCTGTTTTAACGATATGCCGGACTGTGAAAATCAGTCCGGCTTTTTTAATTTAACGCGGTTTAACTTCGTTTCCTCCCTAAGAGAGGCTATATTTGTTTTTCTAACAATAAATAAAAGAACCAGATGAGAGATAAAATCTTCCTAATGCTATTCATGCTTTTTACGGGTATGAGTCTGATTGCACAAACTGAAGAAGAAGCTCCTGATTACGATAAAATAGCCCGGCAAATTAATAACCGTGAGTCTGAATTATATTATCCTCGCTTAATGCGCCGCTTTGCGGCAAATGATACAACTCTTTCTCTGGAAGATTATCGCACACTTTATTATGGCTTTACGATGCAGGAAGATTATGATCCTTATCGCGTGAGCCCTTATACGGTAAAAATGAAAGAGTTTTCAGTTGCCGATACGATATCGTTAACAGCTTGTGATTCAATTATTAAGTATGGTTTGAAGGCCGTGGATGATTTCCCTTTTGATATCCGTTCGATGAACTTGTTGATTTATGGGTATAAATGTAAGAAGGATGAAAAACAGCGGTGGATATGGACTGAGAAACTGAAGAATATTATCGATGCGATTATTTCTTCGGGTGACGGCGAATCGGAAGAAAGCGCATTCCATGTTATTTATCCGGCTCATGAGTATGATATTATTAATCGTTTCGGGCTGACGGCAAAGAATAGTGTTCTTATTCCTCCTGCCTTAGATTATATTGAGGTAAGTGATAATAAGTTTAATATCAAAGGATATTTTTTTAATATATCCCGTATTCTGGATGTTTACCATCAGAAATTTGAGGAAAAGCAATGATTGAAATGAATGGAAAGGAGTATTTTGATGAACTCCGGACTTTATTAGATACAACCGAATTGACCTTGTCTGCCAAATACCGGCGGGCGAGGTTTTTATTTGAACGTTTGTGTAAACAAGTGACAGCGGAAGAACAGACGCAATTTCCAAACCTGTTTTCACGCCTGAGCTGGATTAATCAGCATTTGCTTGGTTCTGAAAAAGAGCTGGGGCGTGAATTGAATGGATTGCGGGTGCGCCTTAATAAGATTGTGCGGGAAGAGTTGTCTGCAGAATCCGATGATTTAAGGGCTGATATCCTGACCATCGGGTTTGCTGTACGCAAATTGCTGGTTACTCCGTTTCCCGAATTTTTCCTGTTGTTGGAAAAGAGTATCCACCGGAAACGGAAAGCTGATACTCGTTTGGCCGAGGTACAGGTACGGATGAGGGCGCGGTTTGTGCGTCGGGAAAATGATGATCTGTATGTGGTGCCCGAAGAGAGTGAGTCGGATCAGGAGGTCCGGGTCAGGATTAACCGGGAGCATAGCGGAATACAGCTTTTTGCAGAAACGCTGGAGGTGATTCATGAAGGTGCACAGTTGAATCTGCTGAATGTCAGAGATCATTTTAATGACTGCTCTCTGACGGCTGACCTGGTTGTGCTGGAGCCCGATTTTTTGTTGGATATCAGTACGATCGCAGAATGTTTTAGAGATTACGGGCATCATCCGCTTAATTATTTCATGAGTAGGTTATCTCCTGACCAGAATACACATCATATTTTGCTCGGAAATATAGCCAATCAGTTTTTGGATGATATCGTTAATGAAACAGCCGATAATCCGGCCGATTATCTGGTGTCTATGAGTAAGGCCTTTCGGCAGTCGCCGGTTTCGATTGCTGCGTGCGAAACGTTGAATGATCCGGCCGGAGAGAAGAAATTTTTTAATGAAACGAAACAACAGTTCTGGTTTATACAAAATGTTGTGCGCGAGCATTTCCCAAAGGCTGGAATCGATTCGTCGAAGGCTCTTTTGGAACCTTCTTTTGTTTGTGAGGCATTAGGTATTCAAGGACGGTTAGACTTGCTGCAAGAGGACTTTTCTAAATTTGTAGAGTTGAAATCCGGAAAAGCGAACGAGAATTTTTATACAAAAGAGGTTTCTCATAAAGAGAATCATTATGTGCAGATGATGTTGTATTATGCGGTCCTCCAGTTCAATCTTGGAAAAGCCGCCGACCAGATCGATGCGTTTCTCTTGTATTCGAAATATCCGGTGTTATACGGGATGGCCCCTTATTGGGGTTTGGTAAAACAGGCTATTGATTTGCGTAACCAGATTGTCGGATTAGAGTATCGGATTCAACAGCATAACGACCCGGAATATTCCCGGCAGATCTTAGCCACGATTAATGCGGATACATTGAATACGGCGGTTCGAAAAGATAAGCTGTGGAATCAATATCAAAAACCGCAAATTGATAATTTTGCGTATCAATTGTCTGTGATGTCGCCCATTGAGAATGATTATTACCATGCGTTATTCACATTTATTACAAAAGAACAATATACCACAAAAGCCGGAGATACAGAGTCTGAGTTTAATAAGGGTATAACCTCTTTGTGGAATGCGACGCTCGAAGAGAAAGAAGAGGCAGGCGAAATAATCCGCGATATGCGTTTGTTTCGTACAGAAGTGATAGGTGATAAGCATTTGCTCACATTCTCGTTGCCTGCGGGCGACGATACCAATCTGCCCAATTACCGTACCGGCGATTCGGTGATGTTATATCAGCGAAACCAACTTTCAGATCAGGTTACAAATCGTCAGGTTTTTAAAGGTGCGGTAGACGCTATTGATGCTCATACGCTGACTTTGAGTTTGCGCGCCATACAGAAAAACGAATCGGTTTTACCTATGGATGCGCTATATGCGATCGAGCGCGACTATATGGATACTTCTTATGCTTCTATGCTGAAAGGGCTGGCTCAGTTTCTGTATGCTACACCCGAAAGAAAGTCTTTGTTGTTAGGACAGCGAAAGCCAAGGGTAGACCGATCGGCTGGATTTTCGGCAAAGGATGATTCGGATGTCGAGCGGGTGGTACGGAAAGCGGTAGAAGCACAAGACTATTTTTTATTGGTAGGGCCGCCGGGAACCGGGAAGACATCGTGTGCCCTGCGGCGGATGGTGGAAACATTTTATTCAAACCCGGGGCAGAATATTCTTTTATTAGCCTATACGAATAAGGCGGTAGATGAGATTTGCCATTCACTTACTTCGATCGACGATAATTTTCCGTTTGTCAGAATCGGTCAGGAGTCGGCCTGTGAAGAGGATTTTAAACCCCGCTTATTACGAAATGTAATGGCCGACTGTTTGCGTCGGAAAGATGTACGCAAGCGCCTGGAAGAGTGTAGGGTGTTTGTCGGAACGGTGGCTTCGTTTGCCCGGCAAACAGAGCTGTTCCGCCTAAAGGATTTTGATGTGGCGATTATTGATGAGGCAACTCAGATACTTGAGCCACAACTGTTGGGATTGCTTTGTGCTACAAATGTAGTGGGGCGGGACGCTATTCGTAAATTTATCCTTATCGGCGATTATAAACAGCTGCCTGCGGTTGTTGTGCAATCAGATAAAAGTGCCGCGATACAGAGTGAATTATTATCGGGGATCGGAATGCGTAATCTGAAGGAATCTCTTTTTGAACGTTTGTATCGCTGGGAGCAGACTTGCGGTCGCGAGGAATGTTGTGATATGCTTACCCGGCAAGGGCGTATGCATCCGGATATCAGTGCTTTTCCGGCCCGGTATTTTTATCACGGAAAGTTATCTGTCGTTCCTTTAAAGCATCAGGAAGAGGTATGGGACGATAAAGAGGTTTCTACCTGTGACCTGGATGCAATGGTCAGGAGCAAACGGTTTGTGTTTTTTCCGGTTGAGAAAAGCAACCGGCTTACCTCAAATAAGCTGAATCCTCAGGAAGCATCTTTGGTAGGGCGGCTTATCGACTCCTGGTATCGGCAGAAAACAGAAGCCGGAGAGGTGGTGTCGTTGGCAGATGAAGTTGGTGTCATTACGCCTTACCGGAGTCAGATTGCGATGATACGGAAAGAACTTCAATTGCGGGAAATACCCGATGCTGACCGGATTGTAATTGATACAGTTGAGCGTTTTCAGGGCGGACAGCGCAACCTGATGATTTATTCTTGTTGTATGAATGCACCTTATCAACTCAATTTTCTTTCGAATACGATTGAAGAAGAGGGGAAGGTAATTGATCGTAAACTGAATGTTGCTCTTACGCGGGCGCGCATACAGATGTTTATTGTCGGGAATCCTGCGGTATTGAGACGTGATCCTATCTATCATCAATTATTAGAATACATACGTCAGACCGATAGTTATTATCTTGGTCGGTATGATTGAAAAAAAGGTACAAGCGGTTTTAGCCACTTGTACCTTTTTTTATGTTCGAAACAGGAGACGTACTGCGCTTAACGGCGTCTGAAGTAACTTAAGATAAATGAGAAGTCCTCCTTCATTAATTCATCGCCGGCTTCTCCCGGGAATTTCAATTCAGGGAATCTGTTTTCAAAAATAGATTCTTTCAGGAAGTCGGAAGATATATTTTCGTCATAAAGTAACGACCAATGGATATCCAGTTCATCTTCTTCCGGATTTTCTCCACGAAGTGTTGCCATCATTTGTTCTGCGTGGGCGATCTGATCTTCGGATGAGGGAAGAAGAACTTCTTCTTCATTGAACAGATTTATTTCTTCTTCGCGTGAAGAAATTTCGGAGATTAGTTCTTCTTCTGCGTCGTATCCGCGCAAATCACCGATAAACCACCATTCACCCTGCCATTCAACAAAGCCTGCATACACTACGACTTCCGGCGATTTCAAATCTTTCGGATATCCGCTGAGTGAGCGGTTGGTAACATGCAGGATGTTTCCGGTTGCCACGTGTTTGAATTGAGCATACATTGAATCTTGTTCCTGGAAAATGAAATAACCCGATTTTTTCGCGGTCATACTCATCAACGGCTCATACATCACATGCTCTTCTCCCAGAATTTTAGCCAGCCATTGAGCGGCTGTCATTTCGAAGAATTCTGTTACGTTGTTAAACGAAAAATCTGTCATGACCATGTTTACCATTTCTGCCAGATGGTCTTCCATTTGGTGTTCGCGGGCAACTTCAGTGACGTCATTCAGTTCTTTCTCAAGATCGCGGCAATTGAAATGTAAAAGATACGATTCGGTACCTAACCAGAAAAACTTATTCTGGATGTCGAAGAGGTTACCTTCATCTCCGATTTCGAAGAATTCCTGCATCTTGCTGTTTTCGGGAGCTGATTCAAACTCACGGTCAAAGATCGGATATACGGCTTGCGCAATTTGTTTGAATAATGGCTCTTCCGGAGAAATAGCGACCTGACCTTCATTTAGCTGAGTCAGGTAATGCCAGCATAGAAATTGGATGTCAGCTTCGTTGATTTCTTCTTCTGCATAGTCTTCGGTATTGTAGAATGGAAGCCATTTTCCATATTTCTCTTGCATAACTTTTGTGAATGTGTTCCACAAATTTGTCTGAGAGATAATATCTTCGAAATAGCTCGTCAGTAAACAACTTAATTGTTTTTTTTCGGCCTCCGATAAGAACAGGAAGTCTTCATCAGAAGTGTTTTCTGTAGCTTGATCCAGTGCGTCGTAAACCTCATTGCTTAGCTTTACATAATAAAGGTCAGAGCTAACTGAATTTTGATAAGGATGAAACTCAAGCCAGTCGCCACTGAATATCTTTTGTTTATTCTTCTTCATAATTTATTTGTTGATTTGATGCAAAATTACGACTAATCCTTCAAACTACACTAAGAAATGAGTTTCTCTTTAATAGGTGGCGATTTCATATCCGGTATCTGGCAAGAAGATGTTAAAAGATCCTTTTTACAAGACAGATGGTAGGTTTTGTTTTGCTTATTAAACATTTAATTTAAATCGTGTTAAACAAGTGAACTTTTTGATGGTCATGGTTTGTGAATTCCGAAAGTGCCCCTATATTTGTATCAGTTTTTCATGGTATTAGATTTAAGGTTAATGAAGATTGGTTGTCGTGATGACAACCAATTTTTTTTTGCACCAATCTAATCGATCTGTTTAGCTATCCAGGCTAAAGATTCCATAGTCAATAATTAATCTTTCCGATCATTTTTAAATTCCCGAAAATAGTTTTATTCGCATTGATAGGGAGTATCTTCTTTCATTCTGATCTATTTTAATGATTGTCTTTTTATTCTCCTGGTCCTCCCGTATAAGGGCGGAATTGGGTATCACCTTATTGAATTATAAAAGGTTGTTTATTTGCCTAAAACCCATTAGAAAGAGTTGAACAAAGCGTTTCGGAAGATGTTATCTTAATAAGAGTGGATAATCTTGTTATTATAATAATTGTAATTTGATGTGGGTATGAAAAAGTGTAAAACAGCGTTGATTGGTTTATTATGTGTTGGAATGTTGGTTCCGACGGGATGTCAAACCTATCAAAATATGAATAAGACTGGGCAGAACGCTGTTGTTGGTGGAGCTGCCGGAGGTGCCGTAGGTGCCGGAATCGGTGCTTTAATTGGAGGTGGGAAAGGAACATGGATCGGAGCTTTAATCGGAACAGCCATCGGAGCAGGTGCCGGCGCGGCAATCGGGCATCAGATGGATCGGCAGAAGCAGGAGCTTGAGCGCGAATTGGCTCAGGTAAAACAAGAAGCCGGAAAGCGGGATACAACTATTATTGTGCAAACCGTTAAGGATAGTAATAATCTGAATGCAATTAAAGTTGTGTTAGGAGATGCCATATTGTTTAATACGGGTTCTGCAACCCTTAGCCCGGCTGCAGACGCAGCTCTTTCGCGAATTGCTTATAACCTGAATCAGAATCCGAAAACTTTTGCAACAATTGTCGGATTTACGGACAATACTGGATCTACTCAGATTAACAACTCCCTTTCTTTACAAAGAGCGCAATCTGTAATGAATTATCTTATATCCCAAGGAGTGGCTGCAAATAGGCTTGCTGCGCGTGGGGAAGGATCAAATAACCCAATTGCCTCAAACGCAACGGCGGCAGGAAGAGCGCAGAACCGACGTGTAGAAATTTATATAACAGCCGGTGAGCAGATGATTAATGAAGCCCAATAATAACGTTATATATAAATAAGGAATAAGCAAATGTCGCATCCGTGATATTTGCTTATTCCTTATTTATATATAGAGGACGAAAATCAGATAGAGTATCTGTTTTTTTCTAAGGAAAGATAATTCAGAGTATCTAATTTGGTTAGATAGATAAAAGTGGATTTTTTTTGGATGCTTAAGTTGTTCGTTATTAGAGATAAAGAATAAGCGGTGTATTTTTATTGAAAAAAGATATTACAAAAGTGTTGCGAGGTAAATAAAAAGCACCTACTTTTGCAACGCAATCGAGAGAGATTGGGATGATAA
>JAVWBH010000126.1:0-8142 GCA_036649595.1 Bacteroidales bacterium | reverse complement strand
ACGAGCTTCAGACAATCGCTATGAAAAGTCGTCTTCAAATTCCACTCCTCATCGGCATCGATGCTATCCATGGAAATGCATTAGTAGGCGGCACGACGGTTTACCCTACTCCTATCGGACAGGCATCCAGTTTCAATCCGGAGATGATTGAAAAATTAAGCCGGGAATCTGCTCTCGAAGTCCGGGCTGCCGGTGGGCACTGGACATTTACCCCGAACATTGAAGTAGGCCGGGATGCCCGCTGGGGACGTATCGGGGAAACATTTGGAGAAGATCCGTATCTGGTCACACAGATGGGGGTCGCTACGGTAAAAGGATATCAGGGTGCTGATTTTACGGGCGAAGACAAAGTTATTGCCTGTGGTAAACATCTGATTGCCGGGAGTGAGCCTGCAAACGGAACAAATGCGGCTCCGATGGATGTCTCTGAGCGTACTTTACGCGAGATTTTCCTTCCTCCTTACAAAGCAGTCATTGAAGCAGGATGCTTTACATTAATGGCCGCTCATAATGAGTTGAACGGAGTTCCGTGTCATGCCGACAAATGGATAATGACAGATGTTGTTCGTAAAGAATATGGTTTTGAGGGTTTCATTGTAAGTGACTGGATGGATGTAGAACGTATTCATACACTTCACCATGCTGCACCAACCATGAAGGATGCTTTCCGACAAACAGTGGAAGCCGGCCTGGATATGCATATGCATGGCCCGGACTTTATGGAAGGGGTTATAGCCCTTGTAAATGAAGGCAAACTAAAAGAATCGGATATCGACCGAGGTTGTGCACGAATACTGGAAGCTAAATTCAAATTGGGATTATTTGAAAATCCACACGTTGATTTAAAAAAAGCAAAAAAGGTAATTTATAATAGTGAGCATCAGGCAACAGCACTTGAAGCTGCGCAACAATCAATCGTATTATTGAAAAACCAGAATCTGCTTCCACTTGATTTCAGCCGGTTTAATAAAATTTTGGTTACTGGCCCCAATGCTCATAATCACACGATCTTAGGAGACTGGACTCTTGAACAACCGGAAGAAAACGTAGTCACTGTACTTGAAGGAATCCAACAGGCAGCCGGTTCGGAAAAAGTAAATTTTTATGACTACGGGGATGATGTACGGCAGAACGCTCCTGAAAAAGTGAAGGAAGCTGCCCGGCTTGCAAAAGAAAGTGATCTCGCTATTGTTGTTGTAGGAGAAAACCCTCTTCGTTATCAGAAATCAAAAACAACCGGTGAAAATGTTGACCGTATGAGTCTTGATCTCTTAGGAACGCAGGATGAGTTGGTTAAAGAAATCCAGAAAACAGGGATTCCGACAATTGTTATTCTGGTAGGCGGACGCCCGTTGAGTATTAATTGGATTGCAGAAAATATTCCGGCCATTATCCAGGCATGGGAGCCCGGATCATTCGGAGGCACTGCAATCGCCGATATCATTACAGGAAAAATTAATCCATCGGCAAAACTACCGGTAAGCATACCGCGCCATGCAGGCCAGATTCAAATGATTTATAACCATAAACCATCACAGTATTTCCACAAATACAAAGACGGATTAAGCACACCTCTTTACCCATTCGGATTCGGTTTGTCCTATACACAATTTACTTATGGCGATCTGAAATTATCTAAAAATAAAATATCGGATAAAGAGGCGTTTACGGCTACAATCGAATTAACAAACAGTGGTAAGATGGAAGGTACCGAAATCGTTCAACTTTATATCCGGGATATTTACAGCTCAGCAACTCGCCCGATAAAAGAGTTAAAGGATTTCGCACGCATATCTTTAAAACCGGGAGAAAAGCGATCGATCTCATTTACAATAACCCCTGACAAGCTTGCTTATTTTGATCGGGAAATGAAATTCGGAATAGAAGCAGGTGATTTTGAAATCATGATAGGGTCATCTTCTGTTGATAAAGACCTCAAAAAAGAGATTATATCCGTAAACTTATAAAAGTCAGATATCCATTTATCAGACTGTAAAATCGACAGATCTCAGTTTAGTTAAAATCCCGGCAACCTACTTTTATGATTGCCGGGATCATTATTTTTGTGTAAAATACGATTCTATTATTATGAGGTACGCCTACCCCCTATTATTTATTTGTTTTTTCTTATCTATATTCTCTCCCCTTGCAGGTTCTTCATTTAATGAAATATCCACGAAAGAAGGATTAAGCAATCGTAAAGTTTTTGCAGTAACGAAAGATGCTAAAGGATATGTATGGTTTGCAACCCGATCGGGGATAGATCGCTATAATGGTGAAAAAATCAAGACTTATCCACTGACATCTCATCAGCCATCCGGAGTCGAAAAACCTAAATCCGTATTTTCCGATCCAATGGGAAACATTTATGCTTTTACAGATAAGCAGCTATATCAGTATGTTGAAAAGTATGACAAATTTAATATCCTTCAAGATATTAAATTCAATAATCAAGAATCACTGACAATGGCATGTTTTACCCAAAATGGTAATTTATGGATCGGTACAACAGAGAATCTCTATTCCATTTCTGCCAATATGGAAATGATCAAATATGATCTGCCTGCTACCAGCGCCGTATATTGCCTTGCTGAAGATAAAAATCGCCTTTGGATCGGTACTTCTAATGGCATTATAAAATTAAACAACACATCATCGGATAATTACATTATCAGCTACGAACATAAATTACGCTCACTTAACAAGCAACGGATCCAGTCGCTTTATTATGATGAAATGACTAAAAAATTATGGATCGGCACTTTCGCTTCGGGGGTTAAAAGTTATGATTTGGAAACACGGAAATTATCTGATCTGCACACTTTACCTTATCCGGCACGCAAAATCACACTTACCGGCGATAATAAAATCTGGATCGGATTTGATGGTGCGGGGATCTGCGAATTTAATCGCTTCACAGAAGAAAAAACACAAGAATATTCTCAAACAGCTCATTCTTTTCACTATCTGAAAGCCAATGGAGTATATGATATATTTAATGATAACGCATTTATCTGGGTATGTACCTATACGGCAGGAGTCCAGATTTATAATAAGAGTGAACTAATTAATAAATTATATCAGCAAAACACTCTTCAAAACCAGCAATACTCAGATAATCATGTCAATGCATTATTGGAAGACAGTAAGCAAAACTTATGGATCGGTACTAATAACGGGCTAAAAAAATACAATAATACCACACATGCCTGGGATGATTATCCGGCAAAGAAGCAAAATCAACTCTCTGTTATTCTTTCTATATTTGAGGATAGCCATAATAATCTTTGGGTTGGAGGATATGCGGGCGACCTGTTACGCATTAATTCTACGACAGGTACCACTGAAACTATTCAGCTACCACAATCATCTCCCCGTAAAAAATATAAAAATTATATTTATACCATTGCTGAAGATAAAGCAAACAATCTGTGGTTTGGAGGGATCGTCAACAACCTCACGAAATACAATCCAAAAACGAAATTATTCAAAACCTACAAATTACGTTCAATCAATGTAATTCATAATTTTTCAAATGATTCTTTATTGATTGGGACATCAAAAGGATTATTCTTTTTTGATTTAAAAACCGAGCAAAATACGGTAGTCTCTTTAATACGGAACAAGTCTGCATTATCCGGCATCCAACCGATCATTACTTCTATCTCGAAAGATGTTCACCGGGATTCCATTTACTGGATCGGTACGGAGGGGAACGGAGTATATGCAATAAACCTAGACCTGGAAATCGTAAAACAATATACGACACAAGAGGGCTTATCTTCCAATACAGTCTGGGGTATCCAAAATGATAAATTAGGCCGGATATGGATCAGCACAGAAAATGGCCTTAACTGTTTATCAATTAATGATAAGAACATTACAACATTTTATGAGATCGACGGACTACCCGATAATTCTTTTAATTATCGGGCTTATACAATGCGCGAAAACGGAAATATGGTATGGGGCACGCCTTCGGGGGCTATCGAGATCAATCCGGAAAACTACACTTCAAAGCAGACTACACATTTGAATTTGCATTTTGAGGAGTTTTCACTCTATAACCGAAAGGTAATTACCGACAGTAAAGACAGCCCGTTAAAAAACAGTATCGACTCGACAGAATTAATTGAGTTGAATCATAATCAACACTCTTTTTCATTCAACTTTATCAATCTGAATTACTTCAATAACTCGAACCTGCTTTACAGTTGGAAATTAGAAGGATTCGATCCCCAGTGGTCTGAACCGGGCCAGGGACACCAGGCAACTTATACAAACATCGAACCCGGCACTTATCAATTTCGAGTTAAGGCATTTCATCCGAACAAAGAATCGGTAGCAGCCGAACGTAAAATAAACATTTTGATTCACCCGCCTTTCTGGGCCACGTGGTGGGCATTTGCCGTGTATGTGCTGACACTGTGCATAATCTTATATTTTGTAATCAAATTTTACAAGAAGCGGCTGGAGGCAAAAGATTCAGACCTTAAAATTCGCTTTTTCGTAAATATGGCACATGATATCCGGACTCCCCTCACCCTGATCAAAGCTCCTCTTAATGAATTAGAGCACGAAGTTTTATCAGAACATGGGACGACAGCGCTTACTTTAGCAAAAAAGAATACAGAGAAACTGCTTAAAATGGTATCGCAACTACTCGATTTCCAGAAAATCGAACGGGAAGCCATGCGGCTTCATATCGAGTCGACGAACCTGAATATATTTTTAGAAAACACCATTACAGGTTTTCAGATTCTGGCAAAAGAGAAACAAACGAATCTGCAGATTCAGTTACCCTCCGAACCAATGAATGGCTGGGTAGATCAGCAGAAAATCACCGTGATTCTGGATAATTTACTTTCAAATGCAATTAAATATACTAAGCAGCATGGTCATATCCTGGTAAAAGCCTCTTTAAACAACGACTTGCTACAGCTGGAAATTACTGACGACGGAATTGGTATATCTGTTAAAGATCAGCAAAAGCTATTTACGCGCTTCTATCGGGCAGAAAATACGGCCAACTCTGCTGAAACAGGAAGTGGTATCGGACTACTTCTAACAAAAAAAATGGTGCTTTTACATAAAGGAGATATTTCCTTTTCAAGTACGGAAGGAGTAGGCACTACATTTAATATTACCATCCCGGTGGGAAAACAACATTATCACTCTACTCAAATTATTTATAAAGAACATTCTGATCAGCCTGTTCAAAAAGAAAATGAAGAAAATGAAGATCAGCAAGGTAAATTCAAGATTCTGCTGGTAGAAGATAATTCAGAACTTAGAGCCTATCTTGCTCAATACCTGATGCGCTCATATATAGTTATAGAAGCGACAAATGGCAGTGAAGCACTGGAGTTAATAAAAAAGGGATCACCCGACTTTATTCTGTCAGACGTGGTCATGCCTGAAATATCAGGAGTTGAGCTATGTACACGCCTGAAAGCAAATATAGAGACCTGCCATATCCCGGTTATTTTACTAACTTCCCTGGCAGACCGGGAGGACATAATCAAAGGATTTAATTCGGGTGCCGACGATTACATCACAAAGCCTTTTGATTTATCTGTTCTCGAAAGTAAAATCAGTTCCATTTTAAAAAACAGAGCGCGCTACCGAAAAAGATACATCGATCGTTCTGCTTTTTCTGATGAATCTTCCATCGCAAATGAACTAGACAAAAAGTTCATGAGTAATTTGGTTGATTATATTGAAGAGAATATGATGAATGATGACTTTTCAATTGACACGCTGGCTATTGAAATGGCTATGAGCCGTTCGGTTTTCTACAAAAAAATAAAATCTCTGACCGGACAAAATCCAAAAGATTTTATCCGTGATATTAAAATGAAAAAGGCTGCCAGCCTATTACGCGAAGAAAAATATTCAATTGGAGAAATTGCCTATCTCACAGGATATCCGAATGCCAAATATTTTAGTACGGCATTCAAAAAATATTTCGGAACCTCTCCAAGTATATTTACAGAAAAAGAAAAAGCTGAATTTAATGACTAATCAGCTAAAGGATAACACTCCGTACAGCAAATTCATACGGCGTGATGAAACGGATAATATATTGACCTGAACTGAGAACTGATAAATCGACGAACTCCTGTTTTGAAACAACCCGTTGTAAAATCAATACCCCGGCTGAATTCAAAAGTTCTATTTTGCCGGGGCACTCCACACGGATTTGCCTCGCCGAAGAATCAAAAACCAATCCTGAGTCTGTTGTGCGTTCCTGCATATCCGATGCAGAAGTAATAGCGATTAATTTTAAGCGGGTAATAGAGAACGTAGGCAATGCTATTTTTGATAGTTCGTTGGGAATCTGTTTTTGTATTCCATTTTGTAAAGAAACATTTGGTGTAAAAGGACTTCGGGCCGAATAGCATAAACCCGACTCGATCTCTTTACCCGGAAATAATGCAGGCAAATTCAAATTACCCGTGCCGGCAGCCCCTAAGTTAACCAAGAGTAATTCTTCTGCACCAGTCTTATCTGTAAAACAATAGCCCAGTAAAGAAGGGATATCGGTATCGGAAGTCAGAGAGGGATTGACTTCAAAAAGGAATTGACGAAATGCTGTTTTATTTTTCATTGCATTCATCACTTCTCCCATGGCAATACCTACCGGACCAAGTGCCAAAGGCTCTTTCTTTATCACATTCGGGTCATCGGTAATATGATGCCAAAAGACTGATTCTATCTTATCTGAATGGTTTAGCCAACCAAGCGTCATTGCAACAGCCCGTAAAGCAGCACCCCATGTACCATCCATGTTTTTCTTGGTTGCCCCGTATTCGGTAAGCCAAAGTTTAAAAGAATCGGGAACATCGGTTATACCGGAATGCTGTTCGGCCACATACATCCATCCTTCTGCAATGGCTCTCTGTACAGAGGGAATATCAATGACGGGCTCAGTCCATCCAAATCCATCTTTCACATAATGATGTTGTACAACTCCGTCAATGAGGTTTGCAAGCACCGTATTGGTTTGTAATTCATTGAAAATATATTTATTCCATTCGTCGCGGCCTTTCGTACCATTTTTAGTTGTCACCATCAGAATCCGGATATCCGGATAGCGGTTTTTCAGAACTTGGGATATCTTTTGGGCGTGGGCAGTATATAATATCGGATTTTTGCCATATACACCGGCATGTTCGTTTTTAAAATAAAACTCATTTCCTAACTCTACTACATCAGGCAGACGTCCCGCTGCTTCGAAAGCAGACATACCCTCAAGGATATCATTGATTTTCAGATCAAGCGTGGCATCCGACGAGAGCGTCATTTCGTCAGAAAGCATCGATATACCTGTAGCGGGTGTAGGATATGCCATATTGAGAACATATACTAAACACGCATCAGCCGGAATCCCGTTAACACATTGTTCTATCGTAAACGGATAAGCAGCCTGCTTTCCGCTTTCGGGAATAAAGTTACCAGTACGCCAATCCCATAAATTCGCCTGTGATCCTGCCGGATAACGGAAGGAAGAGGGGTTCATCGACCTTACCAAATCTGTAAACTCAGGATTATCCCAAGAGGGACCCTCTGTAGAACGGCCATTAAAACCAATAAAGTTGGAGGATAAGAGATGGGATATTTTTTCAACTGAAACCTGACCAAAAGAAAGGGTCGAAAAAAATAAACAGAAAGACAGAATTCGTAGGCGCTGCATACTCTTTTTATTTTAAAGGAAAATATTTATTTGAAAAGACAGGTTCTATTTCTGGTTTGAATGGTCTTATTTTATTTTTTTTAGAACATATTAAAATCAAACCTTTAAAACCGGAATTAAAACCAGTCCGGATGCCTGGTTGGTTATTTTTGGAGGAATAAAACAAACGCATTCTTATTATGAACTCGAAAATCATTTTTACAGGATTAACATTCTGTGCTGCCGGTTTCAACTCAAACACAGCCTGCAGTGCGAATTCGGATCAAACAATGCAGAAAAACATTCTATTTATAGCCGTTGACGATTTAAAACCCTTATTGGGTTGTTACGGTGATAAAATTGCTCAAACACCAAACATCGATAAGATAGCTCAAAAAGGAACTATTTTCAGCAATGCATTCTGTCAACAGGCAGTATCCGGAGCTACACGTGCCAGTTTATTAACC